>NZ_JBJGXI010000014.1:0-96443 GCF_045635475.1 Radiobacillus sp. PE A8.2
CACCTGTATGTGTAATTTGGAAGTGATAACTGAAATGAGGTACAATAGAGTTTAGCACGGTACTTTGTGATGGTGGGGACCACACATTTCAACCTCCTTCCAACAATTTTAATTGTAATTATAAATTGGTGGAAGGCAGGATAGTCGATGGAAATCATTGCAGAAATACTCTTGGGTACTTTTCGTAGCAGGAACTTTCTTTGTGAGGTTGCTAGAATACATCTGGAAACTCATCAAAGGCATGATCGACAAGAAAAGAACCCCCACCCGTGATTCCAAAATCACATAGGGTAGGGGTTCTTCTTTGTTTAACCAGTTAAGAAGGATGATTGGGTTGGTAGTAAAAGGGGGGATGAATATTGCTTGACATTTTTAAGGACTTTTTTTTACAGTTGGTATTAATAGCAACTCTAATATTTATCTTTCAAATTTTTTTGGCATCGAGATTTGAAAAAGGTAAATACATCAAAATAATCCAATCATTGTTATTTTCAAGCGCTATTATCATATGTATGTCTTTTCCTGCCTACATAACCCCTGAATTTCGTTTAGATATAAGAATTGTTCCACTACTTCTAGGAACGTTATATGGAGGATGGGGAACAGGATTATTCCTTTCTTTTATTATTATCTTATATAGATTTTATGTTGGTGTTGATTTAGGGTTTTATACAACGATTATTACCCTTATTATAAGTATACCTACTTTCATTTACTATCAAAAGTTGTTCTTGAAAGCTAATAAAAATAAAAGAATTCTAATAGCACTGTCCCTATCTGCTTCTTATTGTGTTATGGGAATAATTTCAACGTCGATCATTAGAGAATTTTCAATTGACGTTCTTTATGCACAACTCATTCAAACCGTTGTAACGTTAGCGGTTGTGTCGTTCTTTGTTGCTCTTAATGAAATGATAAAAGAAACGCTCAAAAAAAATCAGCAGTTGCAAACCGAAATCAAGGACGCGGAGCTTGCATTTTTGCGTTCCCAAATCAAACCACACTTTCTATACAATACCCTGAATTCAATTGCAGCATTATGTATTGATCAACCCAGGGAAGCGGAAAAATTAACGTTGGATTTATCCAGAGTTTTGAGAAGTGGTTTTGATTTCAAACAATTGGAGGCATTTACAACCTTAGAAAATGAATTGGAACTCGTTAATGCTTACGTAAATATTGAAAAGGTGCGCTTTGGTGCCAGATTATCTGTGATATACGATGTAGATGCAGATATGAATATTCAGATTCCTCAGCTGATATTACAGCCTTTGGTTGAAAACGCAATTAGGCATGGACTAATGTCTAAACTGCAAGGTGGAAATCTGAAAATATCCATTAAAGAAAAGGAAGCAGGTTCTGTCATTAGTTTTGGAGTTGAAGACAATGGATGTGGAATGAGTAAGGAAAAATTGGGAGAAATACTGAACTCAAATAAGACAAAGAAAGGTATAGGACTAGCGAACATTAATAAACGAATCAAGTTTTTATATGACCAAAATATCCGTATTGAAAGTGAAGAAGGAAAAGGTACGAAGGTTTTCTTCGAGATACCAGTATGACCAATGACATAGTAGGGGTGAACGAATGCTGAGAACGATTATTGTGGATGATGAAGAATTATCGGTGAAACGTTTAAAGCATATCCTTTCGGAGAGCGACATGATTGAAATCTGTGCTACATTTTTGAATCCTGTAAAAGCTTATGAATATGTAGAAAAACATCCGATACAACTCGCCTTTGTTGATATTTCCATGCCTGAAATTAATGGTATGAATCTTACTAGTATGTTGCTTGAACATGATCCTTTCATAGATATCGTCTTTGTAACCGGATATGATGATTATGCGGTGCAAGCCTTTGAAGTGAGCGCATTGGATTACCTAATAAAGCCTGTAACTGATCAGCGCATGTCCAAAACTTTGGACAAGATTAGACAGAAACATCAACATTTGATTGCAGA
The DNA here is from genome assembly GCF_045635475.1 of Radiobacillus sp. PE A8.2. Taxonomy (NCBI): domain Bacteria; kingdom Bacillati; phylum Bacillota; class Bacilli; order Caryophanales; family Bacillaceae; genus Radiobacillus; species Radiobacillus sp. PE A8.2. Next base: position 1,965 of record NZ_JBJGXI010000014.1, read on the forward strand.
GTCTTCCAATCGCCATAATGATAATCTATTAACAGCGCAAGAAGTAAGAATTTTACGGCTCATCACAGAAGGGTTGACGAACAAAGAAATCGCTTTTCAATTGGACATTTCAGCAGAAACAGTAAAGTCACACATTAAAAATGTATACAGAAAGCTAAAGGTCAGCAATCGAATCCAAGCTCTGAAGCGTGCTAAGGAATTGAACATACTACAATGAATCACTCCTCACCCATTTGGGTGATTTTTATTTGTAGAGAGTAGATATATAGTTAAATAAGTCAGGAGTTGTTGCCTGAAGTATCGAGTCAGATCTCATAGCCAACAGGCAGCAATTCTACTCAAATTTAATAGGAAGGAATGGTAATTGAAGTAACGAAGTTTGTTTATCTTTTTGAAACTTGTATTTGGGGAATTTAGGGAGTTTAAGGGGAGAGTATATGAAAACAGTTAATTGGATTCGGTTAATTCGAATAAGCACCATACTTTTAGTTTTAATGCTATTTATCTCTGGTTGCACTTATAAGTTATATGATGTAGATATGGGACTACAGGATCATGAGATTTTGTATTTGCAGAAGGAGGATGGAAGTACTTTAGTGAAAGAACTAAATGATGAGGGAAAAGCGGATTTTGAAGAAGACTATTCGCTCGTTGGTTATTACGTGGAGACACCTATAGATACTGAGTCTGTCTACTGGGTTCCTGATTATAATTTAATAGAGGATTTCGGGGGTAGTTTAGGAAACTATACGTATACCTATGAATTTACAACAACTAGTGGACGTCCCACTAAAATTCCTGCTTCTGTAGAAATAAAACAGGTGATTAAAGATTCAAATTCAGACGAATACTTTGTAACCCTCTTAGTATATGATGAGAATGGCGATCGAGTAGATGGTAATACACATATATTTGTTAACTCACCATACAACAATTCATTAAAGTTTTTGGAATTAGATCGTCCAAGTAGTGCCCCTTATTATGAAGAATGGAGAGGTGGAAACGCTACAGCAACGGTTTTTGGTTTTCCAATTGATCAAGAAGTGTTTAATTATGATGATTTCAGAGGCAAACAACCAATTAAGGAACAACAGGAGCAAGGGGTTGCAGGCTTTCATGTGAAGTCAGATAACACGGAAGTCTTAGAAAATGGACCGATTTTTATTGATGTTTATAATGGGCCCAATACGGTTGCTTCTAAAGTTCCAGTGTTCTTGTTTGATTCTTGGGATGATGAAGTAAATTTATATGTGACATTTGATATCCTATCTAATAAAGCTGTCCTCGGGTGGCCAGAAGCTAATGGAAAAGAGGTAGGCTATCGAATTCAAGTCGATGGTGAAAAGATAGCAGATGTCATGCCAGATGATTTGGAGTCAAGTGATGTAGACGGAATAACTATGTATCATTACGACATCTCAGATTTGGTTCCAGCCCAAAGCTACAGTTTCAGCGTTGCACCTCTTTATCAAGATGGTGAAGAATTATTCGCTAATGCAGAAATTTCAACAGAGGAAGTCTTCTTAGATACAACGAAACCAGTTATTACTTTAAATGGTGATTCTACATTAAACGTAGAAGTTGGATCTGACTATGAAGAACCTGGTGCAAAGATAACTGATAATTCGGGAGAGGATTTATCAGAAGAGCTACACATTGATGCCAGTGCAGTCAATACAGACAAAGTTGGAAGCTATAAGGTCCACTATAGTGTGGAAGACAGTTCTGGCAACGAAGGAAAAGCAGAGCGTACGGTAAAAGTTGTAGATACAACAAAGCCGGTCATAACATTAGCTGGAGACAATCCGTTAGTAGTAGAATATGGAAACATATTCGTTGATCCGGGAGTAACAGCAGCGGACAACTACGACGAAGATGTAACAGAAGAAATAACGGTGGCCGGAAGTGTAGATGAAAATGTAGTAGGAGAATATACACTAACCTATACCGTGGAAGACAGTTCTGGCAACGAAGGAAAAGCAGAGCGTACGGTAAAAGTTGTAGATACAACAAAGCCGGTCGTAACATTAGCTGGAGACAATCCGTTAGTAGTAGAATATGGAAACATATTCGTTGATCCAGGAGCAACAGCAATGGACAACTACGACGGAGAAGTAACAGAAGAAATAACGGTGGCCGGAAGTGTAGATGAAAATGTAGTAGGAGAATATACACTAACTTATACCGTGGAAGACAGTTCTGGCAATATAGGAGAAGTAGAGCGTACGGTGAAAGTTGTAGATACAACAAAGCCGGTCGTAACATTAGTTGGAGACAATCCGTTAGTAGTAGAATATGGAGACACATTCGTTGATCCGGGAGTAACAGCAACGGACAACTACGACGGAGATGTAACAGAAGAAATAACGGTGACCGGAAGTGTAGATGAAAATGTAGTAGGAGAATATACACTAACCTATACCGTGGAAGACAGGTCTGGCAATGTAGGAGAAGTAGAGCGTACGGTGAAAATCGTAGATGATAATATTGTCAGCTTAGGTGAAGAACGTAAGGTAAGGAAAGGTGAAGGCTTCATTATTGAAGGAACAAATAGTTTTATCTCTATGCCGGAAGACCTTCCAGAAGGTACAACAATAAAGATTGAGAAGGTAGACGGTGAGCCTAATGGTGATTTGATAGTAGCTGGAGATGTATATCGAGTTACTATTGTATATCCAGGCGAAGCTTCACCACCACAAGATGGGTTCATTCTTACGCTTTCGTATGATAATGATGCTGATTCAGACTTAGTTAACATCTATTATTTTGATGAAGAAGCAAATGAATGGATTTTAAAAGGTGGTCAGGTAAATACTGAAAACAAAACGATTACGTTGAATGTCCCGCATTTTTCAACGTATGGTGTATTTCAAGAGGTAGGCAGTGATGAACAAGTTGACGACTCGGATGGAAATGAAACACCACACACAGATGTTAACGACGATGGAACTGTTTTGCCTAAAACTGCTACTCCGATATTTAACTGGTTACTGATAGGAACTATCATGTTACTGATTGGAAGCGCGTTAGTGCTTTGGAAGAAGCGAAATGTAGAAAGATAATAAAGTAACAGTGAACAAGTTTAGTCGGCTTTAGATATATGCTGACATACCCACCCGCACCTAGTCGGGTGGGTATTTTTAGTGGTTTAGGAGGAACGGAGGGTCAGGTTTCTTGTTCCGCGAGATGTTTAACGTTTTAAAGGGAATAAAATTCTCTTGAGAAAAGAAGTTGTGTCGATATGTCAAATGGGTAACCTAGAGTGACGGCAGTTGCAAATGAATTTTTGTAATATTTTATTTTCTAAAAAGTATTGACGAATGAAATTATTTGAGTTAAGGTATGTGTAACCGGTTACATGGAACTTGATTACTCGGTGAGTTGTTCTATGTAATAAAAATATTATAAATATGTAACCGGTTCCAAGGCTGGGTATAAACTAGACATGATTATTTTGCTATATTTAAAAAATAATATGTAACCGGTTACTTATGCGATGATATTTTCTCGTCCTAGGATTCAAATATTTCAATAATCTGAATATTCCCGCGCCGTTTTATTTATCAAAATATATATTATACCAATAGGGGGTACATATGAAATCAGTTAACATTGTCTCGCCGTGTGGAATGCTTGGGTATGGTTTCCCTAAGGAATCCTTCAATCAGGCCTTTTTAAAAGATATAGACGGAATAGTCGTAGATGCAGGATCAACGGATGCTGGTCCACATAAGTTGGGTGCAGGCGTATCGATTGTTAGTAAACGTGCTGTAAAGAAAGACCTTGAGATCATGTTGGAAGCAGGTATACCGAAAAAAATACCAATTATTATAGGTTCTGCAGGTGGAGCAGGAGCAAAGCCACATGTGGAACAAACACTGGCAATCTTATATGAAATTTTAGGCGAAAGATCGTATAAAGCCAAAATAGCAATTATATGGGCTGATTTTTCTCAAGAATTTGTGATTGATGCAATGGAAAGCAATAAAACAGAACCGTTATCAGTTAATATTCCACCGTTAACGGAAGAAGCGATTAGGCAAACGTCTTCGATTGTTGCACAAATGGGGCATGAGCCAATCGTTGAAGCACTAAAGCAAAATGCAGACATCATTGTCTGTGGGCGTGCTTATGATCCATCACCATTTGCGGCGATTGGTATTTATCATGGTATGGATGAAGGTCTTTCTTACCATTTAGGAAAAATACTCGAGTGTGGTGCACTATGTGCAGAACCAGGTACGACAAAGGATAGTATTTTAGGAACTTTATATGAAGATGGTTTTACAGTTGAATCACTAAATTCAAAACGTGTCTGTACCACAACGAGTGTTGCTGCACACACATTTTATGAGAAAGAACATCCTTACTTGTTGCATGGTCCAGGCTTTACACTCAATTTAGTGGATTGTACCTTTACTGAAATTGCACCTGGTATCGTAAAAGTACAAAACAGCAAATTCGAACCAGCTACCGCGCACAAGATCAAACTAGAAGGTGCAAAACAAACAGCATATCGCACGTTTGTAATAGCAGGTGTTAGAGACCCGCTCATGATTGAACGCATTGAAGAAATAGAAGCAGAGATTCGCAAAGAAGTAAGTAATTATTATGCGGAGATTTCACATGATGACTATCAAATTAACGTCTATCACTATGGGAAAGATGCAGTGTTAGGCAAGAACGAACCAGAAGTGTTTCATGGCCATGAGATTGGCGTGCTTTTCGAAGTGCTTGCGGTAACACAGGAACTCTCAAATTCTATCTGCGCCAATCTTCGTTCAACATACTTACATTACGGATATGATGGGCGCAAATCTACAGCAGGGAATCTAGCATTTCCTTTTGCCCCAAGTGATATAGAATTTGGTCCAGTTTATGCTTTTTCCATCTACCACCTTATGGAAGTGGATGATAATCCTTTCCAAATAGAATTCAGGGAGGTAGGGGTTCATGAGTAAATTGTATGAATTGGCAAAAATACTACGTAGTAAAAATTCTGGACCATATGAAGTAACAATGGATGTCTTATTCGACAATAAGGAAACGTATGAACGTGTGAAGAAATCTCAAGCCATCACAAAAGAAAATATTGCGAGAATTTACAATCTTAAGGACACTGATATTCATCATTTAGTATTTTTCGACCCTGCCTTAGGAATTAAAATTACTATGGCGAGAGAGGTTTCGTCAGGAAGTATAGGGGATCGCGATGTATACGGCGCACAACAACACGCACCATTAATGCATATTGAGATCGATGGGGAGTAGATGAAAATGAAGAGAATAGCCGTAGTCGGGAGTATTAATATTGACTACTTTGTAGAAAGCAACAAGTTGCCAAAGTTTGGTGAAACAGTGATGGGTAATAATTTTTTTATGGACCTTGGTGGTAAAGGAGCGAATCAGGCTGTAGCAGTCGCTCGTTTAGGTGGTGATGTAACGCTGTTTGGTTCAATCGGTAATGATGAACAACGTGTCCTGCTTATTAATCATTTTCAAAACGAAAAGGTAGGTATCGATCATTTAAACGTTGTGGAGGGTGTCTCTACAGGGGCGGCGTTTATTCAACTATTTCATAGTGAAAATCGAATCATTATTGTACCTGGAGCTAACGAATACACAAATGCTAACTATAGCAAAAAAATCAAGAACCAATTATTGCAGTATGATGTGTTCCTATTCCAACTTGAAATCCCTATAGAGACATTGGAATTTTTGATACCAATCTTACATGAACACAATAAAACAATCATTCTTGACCCAGCACCAGCAGAAAAATTAGATAAAGATTTATTGGATCAAGTAACTTATCTAACACCAAATGAACATGAATTTGCAACGGTACTGGGACATGAAGAGAAAATATCCGATACCTTAATCAAGTATCCCAATAAGGTCATAGTAACTTGTGGTGAAAAAGGCGTTGTATACCACAACGGTAATAAAATCGTAACCATTCCTGCGAGAAAGGTTAAAGCGATAGATACAACAGGTGCCGGGGATACATTTACTGGAGCATTCACCGTAGCGGTTTCCAAAGGAAAACCATTAGAAGAATGTATTCAATACGGTGTATATGCTGCTAGTTTATCTGTCATGAAAAAAGGTGCACAGGCAGGTATGCCGTTTCATGATCAATTAGAAACAGTAGAGGGGTGAAAGTGTTGAAGACCTTAAAAAGGATGCGTGAAGATTGGGTTTTATACTTTATGCTTTTACCCGGCATTGTGTTTTTCGTTATTTTCCATATCGTCCCTATCGTTGATATGAAGTTAGCTTTTCAAGATTATCGAATTATTGGCGAAAATACATGGGTAGGATTAAAGCACTTTAAAATACTTTTTAGTTCACCTGCTTTTATGGATGTTTTATGGAACACAGTTATCATTAGTACTCTGAAAATATTGTGTATTTTCCCGGTTCCAATCGTTATGTCTTTATTGATAAATGAAGTAAGGTCGGGACCATTCAGAAAATATGTGCAATCCGTGTCGTACTTACCACACTTTCTATCATGGGTTGTTATTGCAGGGATTTGGATCAGTTTGTTAAGCCCTGAAGGTGGAGTTAATATAATCCGGGATTTTTTCCAACTACCTTCTATCGATTTTATTACAAGTAAAGATCACATCAGGTGGGTGCTCGTATTTTCTGAAATGTGGCGAAGTGCTGGTTGGGATAGTATTTTATACATTGCAGCCATTATGAGAATAAGTCCAGCTTTATATGAAGCGGCGGACTTAGATGGTGCAAGTACCCTGCAAAAAATGCGGTATATTACACTACCGTCTTTAGTAAGTACAGTAGTTACGGTATTTATTTTAAATCTCGGTTTCTTTATGAATGCAGGGTTTGACCAAGTCTTTAACCTAATGAATGACTCCGTTATTAGTAAAATCGATATTCTTGATACGTATGTTTACCGGATTGGTCTCTTAAACGGGCAATTTGCCTATGCAACAGCAGCTAGTTTATTTAAAGGTGTTATCGGCCTATTTTTAATCCTAGGTACACACTTTATATCGAAAAAGTATACAGGGAATGGTGTTTGGTAATGGAGGGTTGTAGATGAGGAAATTTAGTTGGTCGCGCACTATTATATACAGCATATTGTTTATTGTCACATTGGCGGTGTTAATTCCCTTATTTAATTTAATTGCCATGTCATTATCAGACCCTGAGCGTGTAGGGGAATTATCGGGTCTAGGAATCTGGCCGAAAGGATTTTCCTTTATAAACTATGAAATTATTTTATCGAACCCGTTAATTACAAGAAGTATTTTTAACTCTGTTTTAATCACGGTTGTCGGTACTCTTTTGAATCTGTTTCTAACTTCAATGACCGCGTATGTGCTAGCAAGAACGGATTTTGTAGGCAAGAAGGCTGTATTAGTTTTCTTAATTGCCATCATGGTATTCGAACCTTCAATGATTACAGAGTATCTATTAGTACGTAATCTTCATCTGTTGGATAGTTATGCATCACTAATATTATATAAAGCAATTAATGTTTACTATCTATTTATCTTAATGCGTTTCTTTAAGGAGATTCCAATTAGTTTAATAGAAGCTGCAAGAATTGACGGTGCTGGTCACTTTAGGATTTTCACAAGAATTGTACTACCTTTATCAAAGCCAGCTTTAGCAACGCTAACTTTATTTTACGGTGTATACCATTGGAATGAATATTTTCGTGCAACTATTTATATAAGTGATCCGAATAAATGGCCATTACAAGTCGTGTTAAGACAATTCGTATTATCGCAGGACAATAAAACCATGCTACAAGGTACGGATATGTCTGCTGAAATGTTAGCAAAGATAGATTTTGGATCCTTACAGGCAAGTACAATTATTATCGCCGTAGTTCCTTTACTACTTCTGTATCCACTTATTTTACGCTATTTTACAAAAGGAACAATGGATGGTGGAGTGAAGGATTAACTTTTTGTTTACCTGCTACAATTAAGGGGGGGATGCTCACAAAATAACTAGAAATGTAAGGGATTACATTATTTAAAAAATGGAGATTTCAGGGAGGTTTATTGAATGAAAAAAATTATGTTATTGGTCATGACGGTACTCTTTGTTGGTATGTTAGCCGCTTGTTCAGATGATTCAGGGAATGAAAATGCAAATCCATCGAGTAATAACAGTGGAAATACGAACGAAGAAACAAATGACAATGGTGAAGATAATGCTACAAATGATGAGAAGAAGGTACTTAAAGTAGTATATAAGGATGATGGTCCTTCGAATGAAGTTGCTGTTAAGTATTATGAGAAATTAGCGGAGAAACTGAAAGAAGATAAAGGTTTAAATGTTGAATTTGAACTAGTAGAGGTAGCACAAGGGGATTATGCAGAGAAATTAACCCTATTATTAAACTCTGGTGAAATTCCTGATTTAATTTACTTCCAAGGTGGAGACCAACAGATTGCGAACCAGGATTTATTAGTAGATTTGACACCTTATATTGAAGAATCTGAAAATCTTAAAGATATTTTACAACCACATAATGTATCGAGACTAGAAAACTATCCGTATTTACTCTGGGTGAAACCACTTAGTCAAAAGACACCTGTAGTACGTTCGGATTGGTTTAACGCAATGGATTCATCACAAGCCTTATTAGATAACCCATCTCCAGAAAACTATGAAGCATTCTTCCAAGAGCTTGTAGACAGTGGCAATGTTGATTATGCAACAACTGTTTCTGGTGACATTAGTGAACTAGATTATATTTTTAACATGGCATTCGGCATTAATAAAACATGGTTAGAAACTGATGATGGTTACGTATTTAGTAAAGTATCTGATAAAGAAAAAGATAAACTTGCTTACTATCGTGATCTTTACGAGAAAGGATTATTAGATCCAGAATATCTAACAAAGCAATGGGATACGAAGGAAGATGCATTCTATAACGGAAATGCTGGTGTAATTGTTGGTACAAATGGAAAAGTAGTAGATTTCTATAACAGTCGTATGAAAGAAGTAAATGGGGATGAAGCAGCATTAACGGTTCTACCTCCAGCAGAAGGAGAATATCAAGGATTCGGTGCGACAGACGTTACAAAGGAATCACGTGGTTTAGCAATTTCTGCAGTATCTGATAATCAAGACCTTGCATTCCAGGTATTAGATTACTTAGCAAGTCCAGAAGGGCAAATGTTAGATCGCTTAGGGTTTGAAGGTGAGGAATACAATCTTGAAAACGGTGAAATCGCGTTAACAGACAAATACTATTCAGCATGGTATTCACGTTATTGGGAGCCATTAGAAGTAGACTTTGGTACACCAGTTAGTGAAGAGACACCGATGTTAAGTGAACCTGGAAAGAAATCACAAGAAATGGTAAATGAATATTTTACAGCTGATAATTCTTTCTTAATTCCTGAAGAATACGTGGCACAGTGGGATGCAATGCAAAACCTGTATAAAGAGTATTCAGCAGACATTATTACAGGTAAGAAACCACTTGATGCTTTCGATGATTTTGTTGAGGAATGGTACGCAGCTGGTGGAGAGAATTTAACTGAATTAGCAAATGATACACTGAAGTAGGGAGTTATTTTCCATGACAGAATTTACAGACAAAGTAAAAGGTGTGTTAATCTCAACGGCGCTAGGTGATGCACTTGGCGCCCCCGTTGAAAAACTTACTTATCAGGAAATAAAAGAAAAATATGGTCGTGTAGAATCTCTGGAAACGAAATGGTATAAGCAAGAATTAGGCAAGGATGTCAATAAAGGTAGACAACGAGGCCATGGTATTGTGACGGACGATACGCTAATGACGTTAGCATTATGCAATGTTTACAATATTGAAAAAAGGCATGTAGATGCTTATGATATGGCAAATGAATTTGTTAAAGAAATCGCTTTTCGAAAACGATACATTCCCGAATTTGGACGGGAAGACATGATTATTGAACGTCTATTTTACCCTGAGAAGCATATTTTCTTACGCCATACGCTAGCAAACTGTGAGCCACGTGAAGGTGGCTATGGCAATATGATCAATTGTGGTGCAGCGATGTATATTGCACCAGTTGGTATCGTAAATGCTGGGAATCCTAAGGCTGCCTACGATGAAGCAATACTATTTGCAATGGGTCACCAAACAAGCTACGGGTTAGAAGCTGCTGGCGTGTTAGCGGCATGCGTTGCAAAAGCATTTGAACCTGGTGTAACGGTAGAAAATGTGGTGCAAACGGCGATTGATTATGCTAAAGACGGAACAAGAGAGGCTATTGTCGCGATTACGGATGAGGCTCGGAAATTAAAAGGTGAAACACGTTCTTTTGATGAAGTGATTGCTACATTTCATAAAGCAATACAACCATATTCTCCAATGCGTGATGATGTTTCCAGAAGGCTAGAAAAAGTTGGTGTACCTTCAAATCATTACACCCCTAGTAGACTAGGGTCCATTGAGGAATTGCCACTTGCATTGGGGTTTATAGTCTACAATGACGGAGCTTATTATCCATCCCTATATGACGGAATTAATTCTGGTAGAGATACCGATTCTATTGGAGTCATGATTGGTGTTGTTTTAGGGGCAATGTATGGCGTTTCTATTATTAATTCAGAAGATATAGCCTTACTTCAATCAGCGAACCAGCTTGATTTCGATACCATTACTGAGAATTTTAGAGAAACAGCATTATCAATTATCCATAAAGATATGGATAAAATGGAAATAGTAAAAAGTATATTAGACTAATTTTGGGAGGTGATTCGCGTGATACCAAATGACTATTTAGAAAGAGTATATGCAGGATTTCTAGGTATGAATGCCGGTATCCGCTTAGGTGCTCCCGTTGAACCAGGAGAATGGACACCTGAGATGATTCGTGATGTGCACGGAGAAGTAAATGGATATTTAAAAGACTATGAAGTATTTTCTGCTGATGATGATGTAAATGGTCCAGTGTTTTTCCTTCGTGCCCTAATCGATGATGCTGTCGACCGTGAGTTAGAAGCACAAGATGTTGCCCGCGCTTGGCTTAATTATTCCAGAGAAGGAATTGGGATGTTCTGGTGGGGTGGAGATGGTGTCAGTACGGAACATACTGCTTATTTAAACTTATTGCGAGGTATTCCAGCCCCAAAATCAGGGGCTGCTGAGACCAATGGATTAGTGATGGCGGAACAAATTGGTGGGCAAATTTTTATCGATACATGGGGATGGTTATTTCCGAATGATCCAACAAAGGCTGCGGATTATGCTGAAAAAGCCGCGAGTGTATCCCATGATAAGAACGGACTCTATGGTGCGCGTTTTATTGCTGCTTGTATTGCCAGCGCATTTACTACCAATAAGATTGAAGCAATTATCGAAAGAGGACTTACAGAAATCCCTTCTGATTCGACATATACGAAAGTAGTTCGTGCAGTTCAATCTTTCTATGAAAAGCATCCGGATGATTTCTGGAAGTGTCGTGCTTATTTAGAAGAAGAGTGGGGATATGATAAATATACGGGTGTGTGTCATATCATTCCGAATGCCGGTGTTTGTGCTCTTGCGCTTTACTATGGTCAAGGTGATTTATCACGGACTATTGAAATTGCAACAGCATGTGGCTGGGATACGGATTGTAATGCAGGTAATGTCGGATCGATTGTTGCGACACTTACCGGATTAGACGGCGTTGTTGAAAGATATCGTAGACCTATGAACGATTTTATTGTTACGTCAGGTGTTTCTGGTTATTTGAACATATTAGATGTGCCTACATTTGTAAAGTCACTAGTGTTACTCGGGTATCGTGTTATGGATGAGACTCCTCCTCATGCCTTAGTTAATAGTCATAAGGAAGAAGAAGTATACTTTGATTTCATGCTCCCGGGTTCCACCCATGGATTCCGTACTAACTTACCATTTAAAGCAATTTTAAAAGCAAATGACACAGTAGGGTATCAATCTCCTGGTTCCCTAGAGGTTTTTATTGACCGTATGTTGGAGGAAGATAAAGCAAGGATTTATTATCAAACGTTTTACCGCAGAGAAGCTTTTAATGACGAAAAATATAAACCAACCTTTGCTCCGAAAGCTTATAGCGGACAAACGGTTTCGATGAAGCTCCACTTGGAAAAATATCAGGGTGAAGCAGTATTTGTTACCCCATATATTCGAGACACCTATTCAAAAGAAGTGATCGAATTAAAACGTTTAGAACTTGTTGAAAACGAGTGGCAGGATCTTATATTCACAATTCCAGATTCTAACGGGTCTTCCGTTCAAGAAGTAGGATTCGCCATTGAAAGTCCTTCCCCAAGAATGAATCGTTTATTTGCTAAAATATATGTGGACGAATTTCATATTTATGGTGCACCGAGCTATGACATCGATTTTTCTAAACAAGCGATGGAATTTTTAAGTGTGACGCCATTTGCCCATCACCGTGGTGAGTGGAGCTTAAAGGAAGGTCATATGGTTGTCAATAGTAAGTCGGATTGTGCTTCATTTACCGGCCATTACTATATGAAGGATGCGGTGATTGGATCCGTACTAAAGCCTATTTCTGGTGAGCATCATGCACTTGTGTTCCGGGCGCTTGGTACACAAAGGTATTACCAAGTAGGTTTTGCAGGAAAAGGGAAAATAGCTCTCTATTTAAATGATTTTGGGTTGAAAGTATTGGAAGAAGTAGAATATGATTGGAATCATGGGGAGCGCTACGTATTTGAAGTCGATGTTCATGGCGATTTGATCAAGTTCTCAATAAATGGGGAAGAAGTACTAGAACATGAGGATAACAACTTAAGCCTAAGTCATGGCATGATTGGCTTTGCCTTAGCTGAGGCAGGTGCTTGTTCCTATGAAAAAATCGAAGTGCGGCCCTAACCACTTGGTTGTATTACAGGACATGGGGTTTAAATTAATGAAGGTATAGGAGAATGGATTTGTGGTGAAAAAAAAGATAACGATAAGAGATATTGCAAAAGAATCTGGAGTATCCGTTGCTACGGTGTCGCGATACATTAATAAAGTAAGTTATACAAGCGAAGAAACGGAAAAGAAAATACAGAAGGTTTTAGATGAATTTAACTATACGCCTAATGCAATTGCGCGCGGATTAGCTAAGCAAAAGTCGAATGCTATTGCTTTTGTCACTCCAGATATCACGAATCCGTTCTTCCCTGAAATAGTAAAATCGATTGAGAGCATTGCAAAAAAACAGGGTTATAGTTTGTTATTAATTAATACAAATGAAAATGATTTAGAGAGTACAGAATTTTGGAATCGCTTGAAAAGCCGCTATATCGACGGATTTATTTTAGCAGAGTCGGATTTAAGTTCAGAAGTTCGAACGCATCTAGACAGCCTAAATATTCCTTTTGTAAGAATTGATAGGGCAGTTAACTCTGACAAGGATAATTCTGTAAGTGTCAACAACTATGAAGGAGCTCGATTGGCTACTCAGCATTTAATAGAGGTTGGTTGCCAAAAGATCGCACACATAAGTGGTCCAACATCCCAATTTCCGGCACTTGGAAGACTGAAGGGCTATAAGAGTGTGATGGATGCTTATGGTCGGGAAGTAATTGTCTATCAAGGTGGTTTTACGTTGGATAGTGGAGCCAAAGAAACAGAGGTACTACTTCGTGACCATTCGGATGTAGATGGGATTTTTTATTCAAATGATCTGATGGCAATTGGAGCATTACGTGCATTTAAAAAACTCGGGATCAGTATCCCAAAGGATGTTGCTATTATTGGATTTGATGGTATACAACTGACGGAGATTGTAATCCCTGAAATCAGTACCATCAGGCAGCCCATTGAGAAGATAGGTGAAATTGCTACAAATAATTTAATTAATGCTATCGAAAATCCAGACACCGAGTACTCTGACAATATCATACTCGATGTGGAATTAATTAAAAGAGAAAGTACAATCAGAGGTAAATAAGCATGCCCTCTACAATAAGACAGAAACGACATCAGTGTTTACTAGAAAAGCTAGGCTTTAATGAAGGACTCGTTTTGACAGCTGGCATATTACACTAAACACAGAGGCCGTTTCTGTTTTTTTATGAAATTCATGGAAAATCCGGATAGGTTATTTAAATAAAGTAAAGGGGAGAAAATAAATGAAATTATTCTACAAAATTTATATTGCGTCGTTATTTATACTAGCAATGCTATGTATACCGTTGACGACTGTACTCGCTGAAAGTGTTCAATCTAGTTCTACACTAAAGCTAGAATCCATGGAATCAGAGGCATTAATTGGCGATCAAAATCCAGACACGAATAGTTTGAACTATAAAATCTATCTTCCTGAAGGATATGATGAAAATCGCGCTGAAGGCTACCCGGTACTTTATTTATTACACGGCAGCCATGGTTCGGTAGATAGTTGGGATGATTTTTGGGATAGTCTAGATTCAATGATTGAGAATGAAATTATTGAACCGGTGATTGCAGTAGTGCCAGCTACAAACAATAGCTATTGGGTGGACTCGAATCGTTTAGGTAATTATGAAAGCGCAATCATAGGCGATTTGATTCCCAATATTGATAGTGACTACAACACAATTGATGATAGAAAAGGACGTTATTTAATGGGCTATTCTATGGGTGGGTACGGTGCGTTACGGTATTCCTTAGCCTATCCAGATAAGTTTAATGCTACCACGTTACTTAGCCCTGCCATTCAACAAGGCGAACCACCATCAACATCTAGAGCTTACACAGGTGGGGCATTTGGTGATCCCTATAATGCTGACATTTGGAACAGTAAAAATTACCCGGCGCTAATTAATAGTTATGTAAATCAGCCTTATCGTGTACCGATTTATACCGTTGTTGGGGATGATGATTGGAACCATTTAAGTGAAAAGGAAGATTTACCGGCAGATGCAAGTAAATACAATATGGAAGTACAGGCGGTTAAGTTATACCAGGCACTTAGTAGAAAAAATATATTTAACACCGATTTTCCAAAATGGGAAGCTGTCCCTGCCAACCCGGGAGAACTCAGAGTCGTAGATGGTGGTCATGATCTTGATGTTTGGTCGAAGGGATTTGAAGAGGGCATAAAATATATGTTTGATAAAGGTGAAGAAGATCCAGAATGGGCACCAAAGTATGAAGTAGCTAATTACGCAACTGAAAACAAAGGTACAATAACTACAAAAACGCTAGAATCACCAGTTCTTGCAAATGATAGCACATCAGGAGACACAATGGATTACCAAGTATATCTGCCGAATGGTTATTCTAGTGCTGCTAATACAAAGTATAGTGTATTATATCTCCTTCATGGAAGTTGGGGAGATGATAGTAGTTGGGATGATTTTTGGCCAATCTTAGATTCGATGATTGATAATGGCGATATGCCACCAGTTATTGCAGTTGCGCCAATTACGGGAAATAGCTACTGGGTAGATTCTGGCACTTACGGTTCAGTAGAGTCGGCAATCATCCAGGATTTAGTTCCAACGATCGAGCGAGATTATCCAACAGTCCAGGAACGTAAGGGAAGAGCACTTGTTGGTTACTCTATGGGAGGATATGGAGCAGTACGTTATTCTTTAGTGTATCCCGAATTATTTGGAGGCACTGTATTGCTTAGTCCAGCAATTGAAGATGGAGAAGCACCGATTACTTCTGGTGCTGTTACGAGAGGTTCATTTGGTGACCCATTTGACTCAGACCGTTGGGATGAGTTGAACTACCCGAATGCACTGAATGGATATGCATCTAAAGAATTTCAGGTACCGATGTATATTATTGCTGGTGATGATGACTGGAACCATTTAAGTGAAAAAGAGGACCTTCCAGATGATGCTTATAAATACAACATGGAAATGCAAGTGGTAAGCCTATATGAACGATTACATCGTAAAAATATCTATAATAAAGATTTTGAAAAATGGGAAGAAGTACCCGCTAGCCCTGCTGAACTACGTATCGTAAATGGAGGACATGGCATGGATGTTTGGGGGTATGGTTTTGAAGAGGGTATGCATTATTTAGTAAACAATGGATTACTTTTAAGTAATGAAGGCGATGATGAAAATCCGCTTCCAGATGAGCCTACAGATGATGCGAAGATTACGATTGAGGATAACGAGATCATTGATTTGACTGACGGGAGTTCGCTTTTAATAAATATAGATGAAATAAAATCCGTAGTTGAGATTACAGCCTCCCAAGTCGAGCAATTAAAGGACAAGAAAGTCATCATTCATTTGAAAGGTTTAGGTGTCGAGCTTAGAATTCCTGCAGAAAACCTTACAGGTGAAGGTGATGTTCAAATTATAATCAAAAAGGACAAAGATAACGGAGATGCACTAACCGCTGTTTATGATTTCAGCATTACGCAAGGTGATAAAAAAATTGATAGCTTTGGTCAGCCAGTAACTTTAATATTTAAGGTTGCTGATACGAAAGTTAGTAACACAAAAGACGTAAAAATCTATTATTATGAAGAAGAAAATGGAGAATGGATAAAGATAGGTGGTACGTATAAGGATGGAACAGTAACAGCTGAGACAGATCATTTCACTAACTTTACGGTATTTGAACGGAAAGATCAGAATGACTCAGAACAACCAACAGATGAACAGGAAGATCAGAATGACTCGGAACAACCAACAGATGAACAGAAAAATAACGAAGATGATGGGGAAACGGGTCAATCAACAGGTAATGAAAATACGGACAATGATGATGGAGCTGGCGATAAAACGGATAATGAACTCCCTAACACAGCATCTAATATGTTTAACTTTCTTATTCTTGGAGTGGTGTTTCTTCTGGTGGGATTATTTAGCTTAATTTTTATAGTGAGGTTGAAACGAGTTAGATTATGAAATCAGAGTCAGGTACCCCAAAAAGCCAAATTTACGAAAGGATAATACCCAACTTTTCGGACAATAATAATTCAATAGATTGACCATCAAAAGAAGAACACTCAGGTGTTCTTCTTTTGATGTGATCGCTTACACATCCATGTTGAGTAAGGTATGAAGTTTGCTGAGATTGTAATAATGCTAGCGAAATTAAATTAGTTTTTTGATTTTTCACTAGGAGGAAAGTTAATTTTTTAATGGATATGTGTTTCATAATTGGATTTTTTCTTCTTAACATTATTGGGAAAACAGGTTATCTTTGAAACTAGCAGACTAGTAAACACCGGAAAGAAAATGGGACCATTTATTGACATAGTAATTGCGCTGGGAATCTTAAAGAGGAAAAAATCCAAGGTTCAGACTCGCGCCGTGAGATATACTGAGGGAAATTCATGGAATAGGATACGATGTAACAAAAAACTACTGTAATGCAACTTTTCAACATAGCGCCAACGTTATTCTCCATAATCAAGGATTCATTTATTGTTTCTAAAATTATTGTAAGACTAGTGTAGTAACTTTATTTAGTAATATTATAATGCAGATCCAAATAGGGATACAAATAATAATTGCAACAAGGCAACCTTTTGCAAAATTTCCGTCATCTCGTTCCATTGTAAATAAGATCTCCCCTCAAATAAGCTAGTTTAAAACGTAATATGCACCCTGTGAGATGTCTGTGAATGTAGAAATCTGTGTGATTTAATTCATTTCATATGTAGTTCCACAGAATGGAATAACTGGCTTATGTATTTATATCGGTTAATCTTAATAAGAGTTTAGGGTTAGGTTTCGGATTTATGCATTTACCAGTTTTAATTACTTCATGCTAACGCTGAAACGTGAATATTGAACGGGCTATTGCCCTGCAACAATCTCCCCACGCTCCTGATACTTATTCATAATCGCAGCAATATCTGGCAACATTTTCGTCAGCGCAGGGGTTTTCTGTTTTTCAACAGGTTCCTGTCGCTCTTTAAAAAAGTCAGGTATTATTTCTGTTCGGTTATGACGTTTATTTGCATGGCGCTTCTTTTTCCTAAAGGTATCCTCCTCCATACGTATTTGTTCCACACTAGTGATCCCTTGTAGGGTCCAGTTATTGAGCACCTTTTTTACATATCCCCAGGAGATTTTGTTATAATCCAACGCTCGTTTCATTGCTTCTAATACTAACGCCTCACCAACATCCGTGATCGATTTTTCTAACTCATTCCGCATGTAGGGCTGCAATTTACCAAAGTTTTGTTCGTAAAACGTGACTGCTTCTGTTGGGATTGTGTTATCTTCTTCTTTTATATTGTCTTGTTTAGCTGTGGCTTCCGCGCTTTGCTCTTTCGTCTGGGTTGTGAATTGCTCTGTAGGATGCTCGATCATGGATAAAAGGCTTACCATTTGATATTTGGCGGCTTGATTTCCACCTTGTGATTGAAAGCTGATATACCCTTTTTCCTGTAGCTGCTTTCTAGCACGCTTAAATGCGCTGTCTTTTAATCCGGATTTCATTTTGAGGACGGTGGCCGCGACGGTGAATTGCTTTTTCCAACCGGTCTTATTGCTAATGTGCATCAGTGTGTACCATAAAGTGATTGCTGATGAGGAAAGTGGGTTTGTTTCGATGTGGTTATAAAAGGCATTGATTTCTTTAATATAGTTCATGAGATTCTTCCTTTCGGGGAGTGAATGGTTGGTTAGATCGTGGCATCTGGTTGTTTAATCGTGGGGAGAATTGTAGCATACACATCGCGGTTCGTTGCATTTGTTTTTCCAGTTGGAAATACGATTCGTGCATCGATAATGCTTGTCCGGTCTGAAATGCAATGATTGATTTATAATCGGATTTTTTCAATGGATGGTTCGATTGGATTGCTTTCACGTGGGAGAAGAAAATCCAGGTGCAATCATAATGTTTGGCGGACTGCGTTGGAAATGCGTAGATGTTGTAGCTAATGCTGATCGGAATAGGTACCTTTTTACGGAAGTTGAGTTTATGGGTGACTGCTGCTCGCCTACCGTCATAAGAAGCACCATAGTCGATGCATGCACTTTTGATCAGTTGCAGCGGCGTTTTCTTCACGTACAGCGTCCTGTCGCGTTCATAGACGATCGTGTCATAGTCAATATGTCGAGCTGGGCATAGCGCCATGGTGGATATGGTAATCGCATAGTTAGTGTCGAAAGTTCCGTTAATATCTATGTCTAGTACTTGGTAGAGTTTGAAAAGCGTTTCAGACGAAGGGGCACCTTTGCGACCGAGCTCCATTTTGCCAAGATGTTTAGCATCCATGTCGATCAAGCCCGCAAGCTCCTCTAATGTCATCCCATGTTTTGTTCTATATGCTCGAATAGATTTGCCTAACTGCTTCGCAAAAAGTACGTCACTCACACCCATCGCCCTTCCTTTTACCAATTATCAAACGAGCGAAAGAGAAACACCACGTCCTATAGGACTCTTTATGGTAAAAAGTGGGTATTTTGAGGAAAATATTTTTAGTAGATTGATAGGGATGGGGGGAGGGGGATCTAGTTGGTGGTTGACATGGGTTGTTGGGTAGTTTTTGAGGAATCTGTCGAAAATGCTGTTATTGTTATATTGTTTTGTTTTTTAATTGTTTCGTTTATATAATGGGGCCGGGGTGTGGTTCGTGGTGTGGCTTGGAGTGTGGGTCGTGTTGTGGTCCATAGTGGACTGCAGGCCTCAGTTTGATCATCTCCTAGAATGGTTAGGTTTTTGGAACCTAGAGCGATTTTTTGAGTTTAGGATGTGAGAATACAGAGTAGAAGAGCTATTAAGCAGAGTTTGGTAGCTCACACTGTCATAGGTGGCAGCTAGATTATCTCCATATGTATGATGCATAGAAAAGATACACAAAATTGCAATAGGATTTACCTGATGACAAGCTATGGTGGTTTTAGTTTGTTGCAGGTGCGTTTTAATTATCATAGAGATTGCCAAGAAACACCACGGTGCTAGCGCCATATTTTTACATAGAAAAAGCAAAGAAATATTCTTTGCTGGGATGTCACAGTATTGTTTCAGTTCAAATAATGGGACCGTGATCCAGTTTGAAGTGTTGTCTTATAGTGAAAGGCAGGCTGACCTTTGTCAAAATACGACGAAGTCTTGGCGAACTATTAGATAAAATAACAAAAAGTTGGGGGTGGAGGAAGACTAATAGATATCGAGGAAAGTTGCTGGGGTTTTCATAAGTTGTATTTGAAAATCGTTTTTCTAGAACATTCTCGTCGCAAGGGAAATAAGCTTCAACGTTTATTATAAATAAGTAACTTTTTCAGACTCTGATGCCTGTATCGAGGATATAGAATATTACGAGGACAGAAAGATAGATGAAGAGTTGATTTTATTGCTTGCCAGTGGTACCTATATCCATGGCGGTCGCAATATCATATTTAAGTAGCCGACTGGTTCCGATAAATCATATCTAGCAAGTGCATTTGGATTATCAGCATGTCACCAGCTCTATAAAGTGAAATACATTCGCCTACCAGAACTATTGGATGAATATTCACACACGAAATTAGCTGCAGACGGAACTTATCGGAAATGGATAAAGAAATATAAAAAAGTTGACTAACTCATACTTGATAAATGGCTACTTGAAGTATCTTCAAAACAACTCTGATTAACAACAACATAAAAGCAAAACCCTACAGTTTATAATACAAGTACACTGTAGGGTTTTATTATGGTTGATAAACTTAGGGGCATTTTGTTTTCCTTAAATGAGATTTCAAATCTACCTCCTCAGACAATAAGAATAGCATAATACTACTTATCACAGTAAGTGGTTCTTTTAAACGTGTGAGTGTGAATTACGCTTTTCCAATTATTAACAAGAATCTATGTCTGAAAATCAAAAATTAAATAACGGTTTTTCAAAAGCATAGGTAAGCGTTTTCATATATTGTTAATATATAAGAAAGCAGAAATTCGATTTGAGTGGACAAACAAAGGTGGTGATAGATGGCGGTATAATTTAGATCGCATTATTAGGATGATTGAACAAGTATCCTAATATGCAATTTTATGAAGGGAGTAAGAATAGTGGAATCTTTTTAGATCCATTGATAATGACTATGGGAATATTACGCTTTAATTTTCGTTCAGAAATTTTAGGAATGAGTACGAATATTACAATTTGCTATCCTACAGGATCTTTAACAACCGGGCTAGGTTTTCGGCATCCAGGGTTCAGTGATGATTGGAAACAACCTTATGAGTTGGGAATGAAATTTCAAACTGTTTACTTACTTCATGGTGGAGGTGAGGATGATACTGTCCCATACCGCTATACTCGATTGGAGCAATATGCGGAAGAAAATATGGTCATGCTGGTTTCTCCTTCTGTAAACGACAGCTTTTATATGAACACAAAATATGGAATTAAATATTTCGATTATTTAACACAAGAGCTACCTCAAGTGGTGAAATCATTGTTTGCTTCAGCACCTAGACGTGAGAATACATTTATAGTTGGAATGGCCATGGGTGGGAGTGGGGCACTAGGATTAGGTCTTATGAAGCCTGATTTATACGAGGCTGTTGTGGATTTATCTGGTGGAATCGGTGTAACGCTTGATCGCGAGGAATATATCCGCAGTTTGCATTGGCATTTTCCTCGTGTTCGACACACTTTGTTGGGAGAGAGTGATTTTGTCGGATCGGAACACGATTTGAGATGGTTTGCGGAAAAGAATATGTCGGATGGGGTTGACGTACCTAAGATTTTTATCGGTGTAGGTGAAAAGGATTTTATTCGCGATAGAGTTCGCGAAGACTATGAAATTCTGAAGAAATTGGGTTACAACTTAGTTTATGAGGAAGCTCGAAATATGAAACATGATTTTGATATGTGGGATGTTTACTTGAAAAAAGCGCTAAGTAAATGGCTTCCTCTTAAGAGGAAGCCAATCTATGAAACATAGCACATGTAAAGTTAATAAATAAGGGGGATTTGAATATGTTTCGAAAAGTATTGTCACTTTCGATCGCTGTAGTTTTGTTAGCTATTATACTTATGGGTTGTACAGAAAGTTCTGAAAACGAAGGGACATCACCTAGTTCAGATAACACTTCTGAAGAAGTGTATACAGTGAACTTCGCCTATCATGCACCAAAAGAAGGGAACCAAAAAGAAGTAAATGAGTTAATTAATGAGTTAACGATGAAAGAATTGAATATGAAAGTAAATCTGATCCCATTGACTTGGGATACGTATAACTCAAAATTACCTATGATGCTTGCATCTGGTGAACCTATTGACATTACGTTTGCATTTGCATTTAGCATGCCGAGCTTTATCGACGGCGGTTATATCGTAGATGCTTCTGAGTACGAAGAATATACAAAAGATATTTATGACGTATTCAACGAGGAGATTCAGACCGGATATATCGGTGATGCATTAGTGGGATTCCCTATGAAGAACGTTAGAGCTACTCCATCTGGAATATTTGTAAGAAAAGATATTTTCGATGCACTTGGCTATAAAGAATCCGATTTTAGCGACGTCACGACAGATGATTACTCTAGCTTTGACAAGATTACAGAAATGTTTTCAAGGGTTAAAGATGAATATCCTGAAATAACTCCTTTCGATGGATTCCGGACTTTTGGTTTAAATACGTTCACATATGTCGATAGTTTAGGCAACAATTATGGTGTTCTTGAGGACTACGGACAGACGACAACTATTACGAACTGGTACGAGTCGGATCAATTCAAGCAATTTGCTATGTTAAATAGAAAATGGTTTACAGAAGGTTACTCGTCAAAGGATATTGCAGTCGATAAAGAGTTGGGCCAAGCAAAAGTGAAGGCTGGAAATACCTTTGCAATTTTCGCTTCATATGGTTCTAATATTATTGCCGAATTAAAAGCGCAAACGGGTTACGATATGGTGCATATTCCGGTATCCAAAAAAATGAAATCAACAACAGCTGTGAATGGTGCGCTAAATGTTGTATTAACTACATCAAAAGATAAAGCAAAAGCGTTTGAGTTCTTAAATTGGGCTTATACGAGTGCTGACTTTAACAATCTTCTCAATTGGGGGGTTCCAGGCAAGGATTGGATCGTGAATGAGAATGGCATGGCTGATTATCCAGAGGGAGAAACAGCTTCATCAGTAAACTATCACTCGGATTACGGCTTTATATATCCAAACCAGTATTTGATGACCCCTTGGGAGGGCAGTCCGGAGAATATCTGGGAAAAATACGAAGAGTTTGGTGAAGACGCACTGGTTTCGAAAGCTTTTGGCTTTAACTTTGACCCAGCTCCGGTTGCAGAAGAGTTAGCTAGATTAGGGAATGTACTTGCAAAATATGAAATTCCAATAAGCTTCGGGGCTGTTGATCCAGAAGAGAACCTTAAAAAGCTAAATGATGAAATGTATGATGCCGGATTGCAGAAAGTCATTGATGAAAAACAAAGGCAGCTAGACGCTTGGTTAGCTGAACAATAATAGCGTAATTATTCAATTTCGGAGATTACTTTTGCGTAAGTGGAGGTAATCTTCGAATCAACAGAGGTGAATTGCCAAAATGATGAAGAAATTCGTTAAAATGAGAGAGTTTATTCCACTTTATCTCATGATGATACCTTGTGCTAGTTATCTTATTATTAATAACTATATTCCAATGTTTGGGATCATAGCCGCTTTTAAAAAGTTTCAAGTGACAGAGGGAATATTCGGTAGTCCATGGATAGGTTGGGAAAATTTTGAATACCTTCTTGGTTCCGGAGACTTAGCTATCATTGTCCGGAACACCCTACTGTATAATGCTGCTTTCATTATAGTTAATATGGTTGTCGGTCTCTTGTTGGCCATTTTTATTTCCGAAGTTAAAAACAAACGCATGAAGCAACTATATCAGAGTTCTATACTATTGCCATTCACTATTTCGATGGTTGTAATTAGCTATATTGTTTTTGCCTTTCTAAGTCAAGAAAACGGAATGCTCAACAACACAATCTTACGAAGCAATCCTGTTCAATGGTATAGCGATCCAACTTGGTGGCCCCTGATTCTGATCCTTGTTGAATGTTGGAAAAACGTAGGGTACGGTGCATTGATTTTTATTGCGGGAATAGTCACCATCGATCGATCTTTATATGAAGCGGCGGCCATTGATGGTGCGGGGAAATGGAAACAAATATGTCACATTACACTGCCATCGTTGGTCCCTTCTATTATTATTTTGTTTCTATTAAGTGTCAGTAGAATTGCATATTCGGATTTCGGACTCTTTTATTTAATTCCTCAGAACTCCGGTACTCTGTTTAATGTTACGTCTACAATTGATACGTATGTTTACGGTGCATTGATGTCTCCTGGCGGGATCGGTCGATCAGCTGCGACAGGATTAATTCAGGCAGTTGTAGGCTTTGTACTGATTATATTTGTCAATGGCTTTATTCGCAAAGTGAGTGCGAAAAATGCGATTTTCTAGAAAGATAGGTGGTCAACGATGAAAGAAAAAAAAGCGTATCAGGTTATAGTCAACATCGCTCTCTTATATGTGACTTTAATTATGATTCTTCCATTGGTTTTATTGTTTATTAATTCTATAACCGACGAAAACACACTTATAGCTAACGGATATTCCTTCTTTCCATCAAAGCTAAGTCTTGACGCATATGAATATATAGCTACTAATTTCTCAACCATTGGTCGTGCTTATGGTATTTCAATCATTGCAACAGCCACAGGGACGTTCGTTGGTCTTCTAATTACTAGTATGATGGCTTTTTCATTATCCATTAGGAAATTGCCGGGAACTCGAATCATTAGCTTCTTTGTATTTTTCACCATGCTATTTAACGGCGGACTAATGCCAACCTACGTTGTATGGACTAGCTTAGGAATTGTAGACACGATTTGGGCTTATATATTGCCATTCTGGTTATCAAATGCATTTAACATTATCTTGGTTCGATCTTATTTTGCCACGAGCATTCCAGAGGAATTATACGAATCTGCCAAAATGGATGGCGCAGGGTATTTCAGAATATTCTTCACGATGGCAATTCCTCTTGGAAAACCAATATTGGTCACGGTGGGGCTTTTCTCACTCCTTCTTTATTGGAATGATTGGCAGAACGGACTGTATTTTATCACAGATCCTCAAATGCTAAGTATACAAGCATTGCTTAACAAGATGAATCAAAATCTGCAAGCAGTACTACAAAATGCAACTTATTCGAGTTCAGGTGATATTCAGAATCTTCCTGCAGTTTCTATTCGGATGGCAATTGCCTTTGTGGCCATGCTACCTATCCTGGTCATGTATCCATTTCTGCAGAAGCATTTTACCAGTGGAGTTATGGGAGGAGCCGTGAAGGGGTAACGGTAAATTGAATTTATAATATATTATCGTTAATAAAAAGAACAAACAACAGGGGGAGTGGTATTAGTGAATGAGAAAATATTCATTAAACCAGGGACGCCGAACGATGGAAACAGGGAATATCTACCTGAAGCAATCCAAGGCTCAAATATGGTTGTAAATGAGAATGGAAATAACTCGCAGGTATATCCAACAAGGTTAACAGAACACAGTGACTCGTTGGCTGACGGAATTCCAGATACTTGGTATGAATACGTTCCTAGTTCTTATGACGGAGCCTGTAAAGTGCCTTTAGTCATATCGTTGCATGGAGGATTGATGACTGGTTGGGGACAGTCCATTTATTCCTCATGGACGATTGTATCAGAACGAGATGGGTTCATTGTTGTATTCCCGAACGCGCATGAAAGACGAATATGGGTTCTTGAATGCGAAAAAAAAACGATGGAAATTTTAGGTGAACCTAACCCGGGTGGTTTTTACATGCATACTCCCCCAAAGCAACCGGAAGATAATCACGACTTAAAATTCTTGCTCATGTTAATCGAGAGAATGAAGCAAAAATATAACATAGATGAATCCAGAATCTTTATGCATGGTATGTCTATGGGAGAGATTATGTCTAGCCAGTTCGCGAGGTATTATGGAAGAATACTTGCCGGCCAAGCTGGATCTGCGGGTGTAACATGGCCAGAGGTTCTTTTCGATGAACAAGGAGAAGTTATTAACAGGGCAGGTTCAATACCCATCTGGCAATCTCGTGTTGAGCATGAAAGTATACCCCTCCATGAAGATGAGACAGATGAATTCGTAAAAAGAAATCGTGAATATTGGAAAAAGATCAACTTAATCGACCAATTTCCAGAAATTAAAATTGTAGGTGAGGACAATTTTGCGTTTTATCAAGGTGATCATGCAGATTATGTATTCCGTGACATTAAAAATAGAGATCATGGACAAACCTTTGATGATGCCGAGCTTATATGGGATTATTTGTTCTCAGGATTACAGCGAGGGAAGAACGGCGAGGTTGTGAATAACGAGCCATTATGTCAGAGAATAGGGGATGCGTATGCCATCGCTTTAGCTACGGGCAGCGCCAAGGCATATGTTAACAATCGGATAGTTATGATGAGCGGACCTTCAATAATGCATCAAAAACTGAAGTATCACGGCCTTAATGGTGAAGCAATTGTAAGAGGCGAATACTTTTTGGTTCCGATCTCGTTTGTCGCAACTGTTTTCGAAGCGATATATATTTCAGAAGAGGGGGGACGTTTTGGAGAATTGATTTTGAAAGACGGTAGGACGCTTCAATTCGCTCAGGGTAGTATCGGTTGTGTCGTGAATAATCGGGTACATTCCATGTTTTGTGAAGCAGTGTACAAAGATGGAGAACTTTATGTGCCTATTGAATGGATTTGTAAGAAGGTTTTTGATAACCACACATCTAACTGCGAAGACGTGCTTTATATTACTGATCATTATGCAGAACTCTCTTTGAATATGGCTCTTATCATCCGTGACGAAATACTAAAATGAACTTGAGATATAAAAGGTAGAGAAAAGGGTGTACTAATAGGATTTGTGCACCAACTTGGGAGGACCAGATGAGTGAAGCGAGCAAAGCAGTTGCAGAAGGTGTGCAAACTGTTTGGAACAAGGAATTTATTAAAGTCTTTGTAATGAACATCTTTTTGATGATGGGACTATTCATGATGAATGCGCTTGTCCCCACGTATGTAGAACATTTAGGAGCAACTGCAGCAATCGTAGGTTTAGTAACCAGCATGTTTGCAGTTACTGCTCTTGCTGTTCGTCCAATCGTGGGGCCGTCAACTAGCTACTTTAAAAACAACCGATTACTAGCAGTAGCTGTCGCCATAACAATCATGGCATATATTTGTTACGGGTTAGCAGATAGTATCACGATGGTCATTGTAGGGAGGTTGTTACATGGAGTGGGCATGGGTTTTTTTGCACCTATCAGCATTGCTCTGGCAAGTAATGCATTGCCCAACAGAAAAATTGCCTCTGGAATTGGTTATTTTTCGTTAGGGCAGGCCATTGCAACCGCCATTGGTCCTGCTGTTGGCCTAGAGATGGTACATCGCTTTGGGTATCAGGGTACCTTTTTCATAGGAGCTCTAATCATGGGAATTGTGCTTGCACTTTCGCTGAGGTTGAAATCCGATACTCCTAATAGAAAAGGGGACTTCAAAATAAGGATTACAGACATTGTAGCTAGAGAAGTATATGTTCTCGCGGTACTAATGTTTTTATTGGCATTCGCTTATTCGTGCATTAACTCTTTTATTCTGATCTATGGAGGGGCGGCAGGTATTAGGGAAATAGGTCTATTCTTTACGTCTTATGCGCTATGTTTGTTTATTTCCAGGCCGTTCAGCGGGAAACTAGCAGATAAATATGGAGTGGATAAATTACTCATTCCGGGGATCATCATTTTTGCATTGTCTTTTATAATAATTAGTCTTTCTCGTACACTCCCTATGTTTTTATTAGCAGGAGCTGTTTCAGCCTTCGGATACGGAATATGTCAACCCATCATTCAAACACTATGTATACAACTAGTCTCTAAAGATCGCCGTGGCGTGGCGGGAAATACAACCTTTATCGGTGTTGATACTGGATATTTGATTGCTCCTTCCGTAGCAGGTATGATTGTAACTTTTGTGCAAAACAACGGCGGAACTGTGGTGTCGGGATATGCAATTATGTTTCAGGTGATGACGATTCCAATTATCCTTGCGTTAATTATCTTCTTATGGAAGCGAAGATTTATCCTTATGAAAATCAAGGAAATGGAATGACAGTAGTGTCATTGTTATCAATTAGATTTTTTCAAACCCTAGGAGGTAAGTGTGTATGTCTATAGCCACTCTGAATTTTGAAAGTCAATATCTAAATTCAAATCACGAAATCAGCATTATTTTGCCTAATAAACCACGTGGAATTAACTCCAAGGACTTTTATGAAAACCAAAAAAAATATAAGGTACTATGGCTCTTGCATGGTACTTATGGTGACCACACGGATTGGGTTCGCAGGACGAATATTGAATTATACGCTTGCGAAAAAGATCTTATTGTCGTCATGCCAAGTGGTCTCAACAGCAACTACTCCAATTGGGAGAATAGCATGCTCGGATTCAATATGTACGACTATTTGACAGAAGAACTCATGCCCTTAGTTTACAACTGGTTTCCAGCTTCGGACAAACGCGAAGACAACTTTATTGCGGGACTATCAATGGGTGGGAGAGGCACCATGAAATTTGCAGTGAACTTTCCAGAAAAATTCGCAGCCGCAGCCGTTTGTTCTGCTGCACCTGTAAATATTCAAAATCTGACAGAAGAGGATTTGCGAAAGGACGACTTTTTTTCTCGTCGTATGTACGGAATGGTACAAAATGCTGGCGGACTAGATAAATTTAAAAACTCCTCTGAAAATGTTTGGGATATTCTCGACTCTCATGCTGGGAGCGGCAGACTGCCTAGACTCCTATTTGCTTGCGGCACCGATGATAAGATGATTTACGATAATTTATTGGTATTTAAACAACATGCCGAACAAATAGGTCTTAAAGCGGAATTCTGGAAACTTGATGGATACGGTCATGAATGGAGATTTTGGGATTTAGCGATTCAATATGCTCTCGAATTCTTCGGCTTGGAAAATACAGGAGCAAGTCCATACTAATAAATAAAGGAAGGATAGTGGATATATGGAAGGCAAAAGAAGAATAAAGATCATCCCCGGAATGCCGAATGATGATAATCGGGATTATCTTCCGGAGGCAATTAAGGGTTCCGATATGGTTGTGAACGAGAATGGTAATAATTCGCATGTTTATCCTGAGAGATTGACTGAATTCACCGACGTTGTGGTTGACGGTGTAGAGGATACTTGGTACGAATATGTTCCTGCCTCATATGACGGATCTGAGAAAGTGCCTTTGGTCTTATCGATGCATGGGGGGTTAATGACCGGCTGGGGGCAAGCAATATATACGTCTTGGACGCATGTCGCTGATCGTGAAGGATTTATAGTCCTCTTCCCAAGTGCAGGTCAAAGACGTTTTTGGCTCATTGAATGCGAGGAGGAAAAACTAGAGGAGGCAACTAGGCCACGAGAAGATGGAGTATTTTTAAATAAACCGCCGGAAAACCAGGATGAAAATCACGATATGAATATGGTTCTGGGACTAATCGAACGTGCAAAACATAAATATTGTATAGACGATGGAAGAGTATTCATCCAAGGTATGTCCATGGGTAACTTGATGACGAGTCAAATGGCGCGGTACCACGGCAATGTGTTTGCCGGGAAGGCGGGGTCCGGTGGTCCATCGAGTCCAGGGATTCTATTCGATAATAATGATAAGGTTATCAATCGTGCAGGTCCGATTGCGGTATGGCAGTCTAGACTTGAACACGACCAGGTTCCTCCACATTTCCAAGGTGACACAGACTATGTTGTCCAGCGGAATCGCGAGTATTGGAAGAGAATCAATCAATGTCGAAATTTGCCGGAAATCAAAATTGTTGGTGAGGACAACTTCGCGTTTTACAAAGGTGAGCATGCGGACTTTGTGTTCCGTGACGTGAAAAATAGAGACCATGGACAAACCTTCGATGACGCGGAACTTGTATGGGATTATTTGTTTTCAGGCATACGGAGAGGGGAGAATAACGAAATTGTGAACTCCAAACCCTTGTGTGAAAGAAAAGGTGATGCTTATGCCATCGCTCTTGCAGCAGGCAGCGAAAAAGCGTATGTCAACAATCGTTTGGTTAAGATGAACGGACCTTCGATCAAACATCAAAAGCTGAAGTATCATGGTCTCAACGGAGGTAGTATTGTAAGAGGCGAGTATTTCTTGGTGCCGATCACATTTATCGCTACTATCTTCAAGGCGACATACATTCCGTTACAGGATGGACATTCAGCTGAATTGATATTAAAGGACGGCAGAACATTACAATTTGCAAGAGGAAGTATCGGTTGTGTCTTGGAAAATAGCATCCATTCCATGTTTTGCGAAGCAGTTTTAAAAGACCAGGAGTTATATGTACCAATCGAATGGATTTGCAGTAGGGTATTCAATAACCATGTTTCTTCCTGTGGAGATGTGCTTTATATTACAGATCACTATGCTGAGCTTTCTTTGAATATGGCTCACCTCATAAGTGACGAAATATTGACCTAATAAGGAGTGAAAGTTATGGCAGTCATAAAGATGAACTTTTTGTCTCAAGCCTTAAAGATGCAGACAAATATTACAGTTATTTTACCGACCTTCAGTTTTGAAGACAGCTTACAAGGTTTCGATGCCACCTATGTGCATAGGATGAAATATCAAGTTATGTATTTACTACATGGCGGCACTGGAGATGACAGCGACTTTGTCAATTTCACCAACATTGTTCGGTATGCAGATAAGCACAAATTGGCTGTGATTATGCCTTCCGCTAATAATTCAAGTTATACAGATTACGATGGCACGGATTTTTATACTTATATATCGGAAGAATTGCCAAAGATGTGCGAAACGATGTTCCCAATCTCTACCTTAAGAGAGGATACATTTATTGCGGGGTTATCGATGGGCTCGCACGGCGCGATGAAGATCGCAATGAATCATCCTGAAAGGTATGCGGCTGTTCTCTTGATGTCCGGCGCATCCTATCGCCCTGGAGTTCCAAGTGTGGTTAAAACGGTAAATGGAAAATACCACTTTGACGTTGAGATGCCAATTCCTATGAAGAGCGGGCTCCAGGATAAATTAAACAATCCTGAATTTATTAAGGGTTCTGTCAATGACGTATATGCTATCTCGAAAAGAAACGTAGAGGAAGGTAAGAGACTCCCTAGCATATTTTTCCGGGTAGGGGACTGCGATCATGCCCTTTATAGAGCTACTCTGGCGGAGAAGGACTTGCGAGAGTGGGGTTATGAAACGAAAATGGAAATCGTTCCTGGTATGGGGCATGAATGGGACTTGTGGGATGATTCCATACGTATTGCCATGAGGGACTGGCTCCCACTAAGACACCAGGTTATTTACTCGGAAAATTAGGAGATGGAGGAAACATAATGAAGAAAATTTCAAATCAGATCATGTTAATAACTTATGCGGATAGCATGGGCAATAACCTGAAAGACCTCTACGAAGTATTAGGTAAATATTTTAAAGGGGTTATTGGTGGGGTTCATATTCTGCCTTTCTTTCCTTCTTCAGGTGACCGAGGATTTGCAGTCATCAACTACGATGGGGTAGATCATGCATTCGGAAACTGGATGGACATCAGGAAGCTTTCTGAAAAATATTATCTAATGGCGGATTTCATGATTAATCATGTCTCCATAAGAAGCGAAGAGTTTAAAGATTATATGAAAAGAGGTGATGCTTCTCCTTACAAAGAGATGTTTATTCATTGGGAAGAATTCTGGACAAACGGTGAACCCACAGAAGAAGAATTAGAAGCCCTTTATCGTCGAAAGCTTCAAGGTCCTTATAAAGAATTTATACGAGAAGATGGTAAGGTCGTCAAGCTTTGGAATACATTCTTCGAGGAGCAGGTTGATATTGATCCGTGGGCATTGGCTACACAAGATTATTATCAACGGAACTTGGAACGCATCTCTGAATTTGTTCCTTTGATCAGGTTCGATGCTTTCGCTTATGCATCAAAGAAGCCGGGGACAAGTTGCTTCTTCGTCGAGCCAGAAGTTTGGGATGTACTCGATATAGGTATGAAGCCGCTCAGAGACCGAGGTACAGAAATGCTTCCAGAAATCCATGAGAATTACCGCATTCAATTAAAAATGGCAGAACGTGGGCACTGGGTATATGATTTTGCGTTGCCAATGCTAATGCTACATGGCTTGATGACTGGGCGTACAGATAGGTTAATCCATTGGTTGAAGATATGTCCGCGTAAGCAGTTCACGACATTAGATACCCATGATGGTATAGGGGTTGTCGATGTTGCTGGACTGCTGGAGGATGACGAGATAGATCTCGTTAGAAATAAGGTAAATATGAAAACAGCAGAGCTTCAAGAATATACGAAGCTTCCTGCCGGTATAGTAAAAATGTCTGGAGCCAAAGCAAGACAATACCAGCTCATGTGCACCTATTACTCCGCTCTCGACGAAGACGATGCGTCATACCTTCTTGCGCGAGTTGTGCAGTTATACTCACCCGGCATTCCTCAAGTTTACTATGTTGGGTTGCTAGCTGGAGAAAATGATGTCGAGTC
Organism: Radiobacillus sp. PE A8.2; assembly: GCF_045635475.1. Lineage (NCBI taxonomy): Bacteria > Bacillati > Bacillota > Bacilli > Caryophanales > Bacillaceae > Radiobacillus > Radiobacillus sp. PE A8.2. The sequence continues at coordinate 34,502 of NZ_JBJGXI010000014.1, forward strand.
TCTTAAACGGATTGGCGAGCCTAGGAGTGTTAACCGCCACAATTACGACGAAGAAGAAATTGTTGAACGCATGGAGCTTCCAATGCTAAAGAGGTTATATGAAATCATGCGCTTTCGAAATAATTATCCGGCTTTCGATGGCGAGATCTTAATCAATGAAAAAGTGAAGAACGGAACATTGGAAATCACATGGAGTAATCATGATCGCTGGACAAGGCTTCGTGCAGATTTCCAAAGCAAGGAATTTCACATCACCTATGTGAATGAAGATGGAGCGGAAGTCTCTTTATAGGTATCCTTTTAAAAGTGTACGGAAATAACTCCTGCAGAAAATTGATATTAAGGGGAATTTCTGGTTTATGAAAGTTTTGAAATTTAAACAAGTTTGGCAGTGAAGACTATTTAGGGAAGAGAGAAAGATGAAGAATAATTTTGATTAAGTGAACTTTTAGCTAAATGTAGAGTAATTGGTTGATTCTCAAGTGTTCACCGAGCTAACATTCAAAGAATTTAGCATGAAAGCACGGATAATTCGTGAAGAAATCCTTAATTAGATAAGGAAACTTATGAACCAAAACCTTACAAATACATGAACAAAGTGAAAGGATGAGAAAAGTTGAAAAGTAAAAACAAAATAAATCCGGAACTTGAGAGAATAATGGAAGGTTTCCCTATTATCGACCTTCACAATCGCACAATTCCAGAGGATTTCGTCCTTCCGAAACTTGAGAAGTCGCCACTCGTTAAGACATCAACGAGAATGATTCAAGGCCCGGAAACTGATCTTCTGATGAAAATATATGAACCTGTTAACAAGACAGAATCATATCTGCCTGCTTTCATGTGGATGCATGGCGGGGGTTATATCATGGGACATCCGGACTTGGATGATAATTTGTGTGAACAATTTGTACTGAACGCCAATTGCATCGTTTGTTCCATTGATTACAGACTCGCCCCGGATCATACTTATCCGGCTGCTATTGAAGATTGTTACTCGGGGTTGAAGTGGATGGTTAAATATGCAGATGAATTACAAATCGATTCGTCTAGAATCGCAATTGGAGGGGCTAGCGCAGGAGGCGGACTCACCGCAGCTCTTGCTCTACTTGCCCGTGATAGAGGAGGACCAGAGATTATTTTACAAATGCCGTTGTATCCGATGATTGATGATCGCAACATTACACCTTCTAGTCATGAAATCAATAAAGATAATTTCCCTAATGTATGGAATAGGGAAATGAACCAGCAGGCATGGGGAATGTATCTTGGTACTGCACCAAGCAATGCACACATTTCTTATGCTGCAGCGGCAAGGGCAAGAGATTTGACGGGTCTTCCCCCAGCATATACCTGTGTAGGTGCACTTGATCCTTTTAGAGATGAAACGATTGAATATGTTGCGCGTTTGGCTCAGGCTGATGTCCCTGTTGAATTTCATTTGTATCCTGGATGTTATCATGGTTTTGATTCCATTTATAACGATGCTGAGATAAGTAGACGGGCAAGGAAAGAATACATCGACGCATTAGCTCGTGGGCTGAATCCGAAAAAATACTAATAGCCGTCACTTAAGTAGAATGTGAAAGTGAAAGTGAAAGGTTAATAGAAGGAACGGGATGTCGACTCTCTTAATTATGAATCTGAATGTATAGGTAAAATGTAAAACCACTAGTATGAGTAAGCGTTTTCATATATAATGTATAAAAGTTCAGCTTAAATGAATAAACAAGGCTACGGGCTAAATCGATGGGAAGAGTAATAAATTGACGCTCTCAATTTATTACTCCTTCCTCAAGTTGGAATTTAAGAATCAGATGTTTCTCTTAGGTGAGAGGATGATCGGTACATGAAAACAAACAAAACTATTATCAATTCAATCCGTTTCAAACTCATTGCCGGAATAATTATTGTAATGCTTCCCATCGTTATGTACCTTATATACAACAATGTTTATTCTATTAAAGTAGTCAGAAATCAAGTTGCAGATTCAATAGGTAGTACAGTAAATTTATATATAGATATTGTGGATCAGAATTTAGATTCATTGGATACGTATTTAATGCGGCTTATTATCGAGGAGAATGGTTTTCTGCCATTGGAAAAAGCAGCTTCCAAGGATCCTGATACTTACCAATTGGAAAGGTTCCGTATCTTTCAAAAAATGTACGAAGATATGGTTTATTATGAAAAGCTTGAATTCACCTTTGTCTATAATATTGATAACAAAGAGATGATTTTTGTTCCTAACGAGCAAAAGCCGAGAGTGGATATGTCAAATTGGCAAGAGGTTAAAGTTCCATTAAATGAGTTCCTTCAATCCCGGTCATTGGAGGTGGAGTTCGGGTATATGTGGTTTGACATCAAATTTGAAGATGACTATTATGTCATGCGCATTATGAGGTCGGGTAGTCAATATATAGGAATGGGAGTTAAGATCGATGACCTTCTTGGGCCGGAGCACTTATTGAGCCTTGGTGAAAACGGGCGAGTGGCATTCACTAACGAAAATAATGAGCCACTCCATGATGACATCTTATTTAAGGAGCATGACGTTAACTTAGCATACCAAAATAATGATTACAGGCTGACTGGGGGAAATGAAGGATATCTCATCGTCGGAAATTCCTCTTCCAAAGGTCGATTCAACTTGGTAGCGCTGGTGCCGGATAAAGTGATTTTAGAACAACTGCCCTATCTGTTGAGAATTACGTATGTAATTGCAATTGCTTCTTTACTGAGCATAGCTGTTGCACTATTTGCTCTGAGAAGAGTTGTACTGCTACCGATCCATCGGATGCTTATAGCGATGCGCAAGGTTAAAGAAGGTAATTTAGATGCTCGAATATCACCTTATCGGACTTCTAACGAATTCGGGACTATGAATGAGACGTTCAATGGCATGGTTTCGGAAATTCAACAATTAAAGATCGACATTTACGAGGAACAACTGATGAATCAGAAAGCAGAGTTAAGGCAGCTTCAACTACAAATTAATCCGCATTTTTTCCTGAATACACTTAATATTATTTATTATTTGGCAATGGACAAAAAATCACCTCTAATACAAGAGCTATCCATATCATTGATTCAATATTTTCGATTTATGTTTCGAAGTGATATGGACTTCGTCTCTTTGCAGGAAGAGATCAAGCATACAGTCAACTATTTGCATATTCAGGCTTTTCGTTTTCCAGATAATTTATCTTATAAAGTTGATGTGCCGGAGGAGTTGTTTTCAGTTTCTTTGCCGCCCCTTTTGATTCAAACATTTGTTGAGAACTCAATAAAGTACGCAATTAATACAGATGGACAAACTTATATTCACATTTCAGTTGAGCAACTGTCTAAAGGTGATATGTTTATACAAGTTATGGATAATGGTCCGGGGTTTCCAGAAGAATTGCTACGGAGTTTAAAGAAAAACATGAATCCTATGTCCGACCAAGGAGAACAAATCGGTTTATGGAACGTGAAACGTAGGCTGGAACTTCTGTACAAGGGTAGGGCAACGATTAATTTCAGCAATAGAGACGGCGCGCTGGTTGAAATTATTCTACCAATGAAACTAGGAGATTAGTCTTCTCCTTATATATAGTCACTAAAATTATTTAGAGAGTAATATCGGAATGGTGATAGTTAACATTTGATTTTTTAGAAAGCAATTTAACAATAGTTTTCAAGTAATAACTTACGTTTTATTGAAGGGTTAGAATGAATGAAGGTTGTCCGTGGTCGTGTTCATCTCTTTATCAAAAGTATTTGCTTTAAAGGAGGGATATGAATGTTTAGGTTATTGATCGTGGATGATGAAGCTATTATCGCAAACGGTATTAAGTCTAGTGTTGATTGGAAGAGTATAGGCTTCTCTGAGGTAGAAACAGCTTATAATATTCGTCAAGCGAAGGATGCATTTGCCTTAGAGTCATTTGACGTGATGATCAGCGATATTGAGATGCCACAGGGGACTGGCTTCGACTTATTCGCTTGGACTCGTGAGAAGTATCCAAAAACTGAGTGTATATTTCTTACTTGCCATGCAGAATTTGAATTCGCGAAAAAGGCGGTTCAACTAGGCAGTCTTGATTATCTTTTAAAGCCAGTTCCGGCAGAGGAACTAGCAGGGGCAGTTACAATGGCTCTTAATAAGATTTGGAGGGAACGTGGAATTGCCGCTAGATTGCTAGAACAATTTTGGTTAGAGGTATTACGTCAGGATATACCAGCACGAATTGATTTCATACTGAAACAAGCGACAAGGCACCACCTTTCATATACAGAAACAACGTTATTTCTTCCTGTTCTTATTCATATCGATTTTTTTAATAAAGAGCTTAGCGCTAAAGATGAAAGCCCTATACTTTATGCTTTGAGGAATGCACTGGATGAGCTTGTAATGAGTCATTTCTACGACGCGCATTCGGTTCATTTGAGTCGTAGCGATTTTGTCCTTATTATTCCTTCAGAATGCTATTCGAATCAATTAGTGGATGAACTTCACGTGAAAATGAATAATTACTGCAATACTTATATTCAAGCGTGTGAAAAGAATTTTTATTGCCATCTTTCATGCTATATAGGAAAAATGATCCCCATAGATCGCTTGGCTGAAATGTGTGAGACTCTTGTTGAAACGCAGAGGAATCAAGTGAATGCGGCAGGTAGAATATTTCTTTTTGACGAGGAGCCTCATGTGGTTTGTGACGTTAAGGTCCCCAATATGCAAGTTTGGTCTGAGATGCTTAGAAACCTTGAGAAGAGGCGGCTGCTTGATGAGGTGCGTGTTAATTTGGAGAGTTGGAAAAACGCAGAAAATTTAAGTGTGAAACAGCTTCAATTGTTTTATCAAAGCTTTCTACAATCGGTGCTTCATACATTACAACAATCGGGTCTGAGAGCAGAGGAAATATTGCACGAGCTCCTTGCACCAGAACTAGCAGTGACCGCAACCCATTCGGTACGAGATTTGCAAATTTGGGTAACAGAGGTCATTGAAATTGCTGTTTCAAGTATGAAGGCTTTGTCTTCAAATGAGACGATTGTTGAGAAGATCCAGCGATATATTGAATTGCACTTGGATGATCAACTCTCTAGACAGTATATTGCGGACTATGTTTGTTTAAGTCCTGATTATGTTGTTAAACTTTTTAAAAAAGAAACAGGTTTGTCGATCTCGGATTATATCTTGAAGGAGCGATTATCTCGTGCGAAGGAACTATTGATCAAATCAAAGATGTCCATCAGCGATGTGGCATTGTCTGTAGGCTATACGAATTTCTCATATTTCTCGACCATGTTCCGCAAAGAAACATCAATGACACCTCAGGACTTTCGTAAACAACATGCCTAAGTAAGTTAAGTGCCATACAATTCACTTCAACAGGTGGTAAAGAACTGTTCAAACCAATATGTACGATGAAACACTTGAAGTAAGAGTTATAAATTACTATATTTTAAGCGTTTAAGAATTGATACGTTAAATAAGCCGCCTCTTGAGCGCTTTCTTATTAGAGGATAGCTGTGTACTTCACGGTAACCATGAATGAATAATCACTTGTAGTCACCGTGAAGGATAACAGACTATCCACAGACATTTTCGTGTGTGTTATCAGATTTAATTTAAGTGATCTGATAGTTTCATACTGTAACATTTAAACAATTTTAATTCAATAAGGTATTTCAATGCATATTTCATATTATCTTGTACATGGAATTAACTCGTCTAACCTGAAACTCAGTTAATTTAATTGGATAGTCATTTGCTGAAACTGTTAGTGTAAGTTCTTCATCATTTAAAAAGAATAGTTCTGTCATCACAGATTCTCCATCATTAATAAATAACTCCACTGAGTTACGATCAATGATTAGACTTAGCTTATCTAATTTTGAGATTTTCATTTGACCTTTGCTTAGAAAATCAACTGAAAAATCTCTTTCACTATTATTTTCTCGATCTACTATAATGTTATTTTGTTGTGCAGTAATTTTAATGAAATCCTTGCTTCTGTTGGCAAGAGTAAACGTTAAAGCTCCTGCTTTACAATTTTTTATTTTTGTTTTTAATAATAAGGTGCAGTCAGTTAGTGAAAAGTGATAAGGTGATTCATCTGTTAATTCTATGTGATCAACTTCAAAATAAACATCACTTCTTGGTATGGATAAGGGAGTCTGAAGCAAATAATGTGTATTGTTTTGTTTAATTAAGCTTAATTTTCTCGGTAATGTCATTTGCCCTCTAAACGGATAAGTTGGTACTTCATTTGCATATAGCCAATTATTCATCCAACCGATCCACCATTTTTCTTCTGAATTACTCCATGTTACTGCTGCATAAAAATCACGACCGTAATCAGCCCATTTCACGCTATCTTTATCGTCTTCACAGTGAAACACTTCACCATCAAAATGACCTGTAAAGTATTGTACAGCTGAACCGCCGTTAGGACCACCTGGGTTCACACTTACAATTAAGACCCATTTGACCTCTTGTTCTCCTTCAACAAATAATGAAATTAAGTCTGGACATTCCCATACGCCACCATGTGCACCAAATTCCTTACCAAACTGAGAAAGAAAAGTCCAATTTAGCAGGTTAGGTGATCCATAAAATTGAATATGATCACCACACGCTAAAGACATTATCCATTGCCTGGAAGATGCATGCCAAAACACTTTAGGATCTCGAAAATCTGATAATCCTGGATTATCGATTACTGGATTACCTTTATACTTGTTCCAAGTTCTACCTTTATCATTGGAATAAGCAATACTCTGCGTTTCTTTATTGTCACTATGGTGTGTAAAAACTGCTATCATTACAGCACCATCCCCGTTTTGTAAATTACTTGTATTTTCTTCATCCACCACTATACTTCCAGAGAAAATGTATCCTAACTCATCTGGATATAGAGCAATCGGTAGATCTTCCCATTGATAAAGATCTTTACTTATTGCATGCCCCCAATGCATCGGACCCCAGATAGTACTATCCGGGTGATATTGATAAAATAAATGATATTCTCCATCATGATATACTAAACCATTTGGATCATTCATCCACTGTGTATGTGGACTAAAATGAAAACTTGGACGATACTTCTCCGTTTGCATTTTACCAACTCCATTTCTGGAACTTATTATATTAACCCAGCAAGGTACACTCTTGAACAATTATTCATTTGAAATGATAAAACTATAAAGCTACAATTACATATATTTCAATATAGATTAACTGTTTATTGCTAAATATAGCGCTCCTTTTATCCCTGCTTCATCAGTTAGGCCTGGTGAAACGATGTATTGATCAATTTCTTTTCCCGTTAAATAAGGAGAGCTTACATAGCCATTAAGCATTTCGATTACCCGTTTGCGAATAAGCGGTAAAAGTTGTTGCTGATTCATTACCCCCCCACCGATAATAATGCGTTCTGGTGATAGAATGTAAATATAGTTGGTTAACGCCTGCGCTAAATAATATGCTTCGATTTCCCATACTTTTGTATCATTTGCTAGTTCATTTCCCTTTTTACCCCAACGCTTTTCTAAAGAAGGACCTGATGCGATTCCCTCTAAGCAATCTTTGTGATAAGGACATGAGCCCACATACGTATCTTCTGGGTGACGCCTTACTTTAATATGACCCATTTCCGGATGAGACAATCCTTTTAAGGTTTGACCATGAACGTATGCTCCCGCACCAATCCCTGTACCTACTGTCATATAAAAACAAGTGTTTACATCTATCGCATTACCCCATTTTGCTTCAGCCATAGCAGCAACATTAACATCTGTATCAATTTTAATCGGAACATTTAAAGCTATTTTAATAGTTTCTCCTAATGGATAGTCTACCCAATCATTTTTTGGTGTTTTTTGTAATTGTCCGTAAGTATTGCTTTCTTCGTTGATATCAATCGGACCAAATGAACCTAGACCTAATTTTTTAATGCCTTTGTTTTTAAAAAAATTAATTACTTTCGGTATAGTAATTGTTGGATGTTCTGTTGGAATTACTTGCTTGTCTAAAATATCTCCTTTTTCATTGCCTACTGCTAATACAAATTTTGTTCCACCTGCTTCAATGGCACCATACATGAATACAATCATCCTTTCCAATCTATATAAAAGCTGTGCTTATAAAAAGCACAGCCAGTAAATTTAAACATTATCTAGGCCATCTATCTTTCGCCTCTAATAATGGTTCAAAGTGTTGATGAGGTTCTGTCTGATACCAATAAGCAACAGAACATACATCATCTTGTCTTTCAAAAAGTCCATTCTTATAGACTCCAATTTGTTGTACAGTTACTTTTAGCTCTTTTTCAAATCGAATCGGATCTAGAATGTGCCAACGATAAAAGCCTCGCATTGGCGGCACATCATCATTATGATAAGGATTGTGAACCATTTCGTCATGTTTCGAATAATAAGGATAACCTAAATAGGGTGTGTTATACGTATTTTCAACCGTTTTTCCATTCTCTTGAGAAGCGAAACTCCAAGCACCGCCAAAGTAATCTTCCATACCTGTTCCGCAAATAGTAGGATAATCTGTATCACCATCTAGATACATTTTGATTTCTCCTTCACCCCACCAATATCTTTCTAAAGTGGCCAATCCTATATAAGTTCCAATATATTGTCCTTTTCCTTTAATGCCATCGATAATGACATAATCTTCAGCATTATTTGTAATTTTTTGTCGGTTCCATTTTGCGTGAAAATAAGCTGTATTACTTGGTAATTCATCATGGATTGCATAATCAATTTGATAGAACAGAGCAGGGATAGGCCCCTCGTGTTGATTTTCTATGGTGATCTTCGCTTTTTTATGAAAAGGCATAGGAAAATAACTGTTAAATCCTCGTGTTGGATTAACCGCAATTGGTAATGAATTGACGACACAACCTCTCCCAAATCCATTACAGAAAAAATCACCTAATGGCGTTTCAACAGATGGATGATCTTCATCATCCCAATACATTCTTAAGACGAGATCACGAAGTACGAAATAATTTTTTTCTGTTTGATCTGTAACAGTCATCCATATATGTTGAATAACTCCTGGACCATCTATATTACATAAGGTGACCGTTTCACCAGGTTGCACATCTCTCAAACAGGGTGAGCCTTTGCGAGATGGTCCTAAGTGACTAGATGCCTTACCACCTGCTCCTTTTTCTCCTCTAGGATTTTCTGCTGTAATCGCTCTTGATTTTACATTACTTGTTAAAGGTAAAGTAGATAAACTATTCAAAAACATATCGTGAAACATATCTTATCGCTCCTATTTGTTATTGTTTGACGCCGCCTTGCGTAATACCTTCCATAATGTTTTTCTCAAAGAATAGGACAAATAATATGATAGGTAATATAATAAACCAACCCATAGCACTAATCAGATCCCACGGAACCTCGAAGTTACTTTCTCTTGGCACGGTGGTAATTCCAACACTCAACATCTTTATTCTATATGTGAAAAATAATGGAGTGAAAAATTCATTTAAGCTAAGAATAAAATTAATGATTGATACTGTAGCTATCGCTGGCTTCATTAAAGGAAAATAAATTTTAAATAAAATATGGCCAAAATGAGCACCATCTATTTGTGCTGCTTCTTCTAGTGACATTGGAATCTGTTTTACAAAGTTATACAAAATTAACACAGAGAATGGCAGTAATAAACTTGTATACAAAATGATTAAACCTAAATAAGTATCTACTAGATTAAACGATTTCATAAAATCATATAGTGGTCTTGCTGTAATGACAGGTGGTATTAAGGCTGAGAATAATAATAATCTGAACGACCAACTGATGCTATGGAACTTTTCAAATCTTGCAAATGCATATGCTGCTGCTGTACCTAAAATAATAGTTGCAAATAATGATAGACCAGTTACCACCAAAGTATTCCAAGCCATTACTTCAACATCTAAGTCAATAAATAAATCGATATAATTTTGAAATGTAAAATTCTCTGGGAAGTAATTAATTGGTGTCGAAAATAGTTCTCCTCTTGGTGTAATAGAAGAAACAAAAATCCAATACAAAGGAACTAATATAATAAAAGCAACAGATAACGTTAATCCCCACCTAAAGATAAAATGAAATATATGGTTTTTCTTTGTATTCACGATATCCCTCCTAGTACTGTGCCTTTTTAATAAATAATAAATTAATGGCACTAAACGCAATCATGATAAAGAATAACAACAGGGCTAGTGCAGACGCGTATCCTATATTTAAGTTCGTAAAGGCTTCTACTGCAATCCGATAAGCTAATAAACTAGTAGAATCGCCAGGACCACCAGAAGTCATCGCATATACTAAGTCATACATGGTTATTCTCCACATAGTAAAGAAGATACATAGTGTCAATAATGTAGGAATTATCATTGGAAGCGTTATTTTAAAAAACGTTTTAATTTTATTTGCGCCATCAATTTTAGCTGATTCGTATATTTCTTCTGGTATAAATTGTAGTCCAGCTAAAACTAGAATTGCGAAGAAAGGTATATCTTTCCATAAATCTACTAATATAACCGATAATTGAGCAGACCATGGATGAATTAACCAATCAAAATGAAAATCTGGATTGATTCTGCGAATTAAATCATTAATTAAACCATAACTATCATTAAATGCCCATTTAGCTGCAATTCCTGTTACAACCATCGGCATAGCCCACGGTATTAAGGTAATAGTTCTTAAAAACTTTTTTCCTCTAAACTTAACATTTAGTAATAAAGCTAAAAACACACCTAGAATCACATGAAAAATCATCGAAACGACAGTGAATATAATAGTAAAATTAAGAGAAGCTATGATCTTATCATCTTGAAAAATATTAATGAAATTTTGTATCCCTACAAAAGTTGCTTCTCCACCTTTAAACATATTTATTTCAAAAAAGCTATTAATAAAAGTTACAATTAATGGATAAACAATTGTAAAACCTCTTACGATTAAAACGGGTAAAATTAATAGCCATGCGAGTTTCCATTTTGCAGATTTTTTCATAGTTCCTTGCATCTATATCACTCTTTCTTATTTAAAGATTATCGGAAGAAGTATACTTCTTCCGATAAAAGTTATACATTAATTGGTTAATCGATCAATCTCCTCTTGCGCTTGTTCCACTGTCTCATCTAGAGTAATTTCATCCGATATATAATTTTGAAATATACTACCGATACCACTGACGAATTCCATAGACTGTGGTACTAATGGTCTACCTCTTAGCGTACTTTGTTCAATATATTGTTGAACACTTTCCAAACCTGGAGCAGAGAAATCAGGATCATTTAATACATCTAACCTAGCTGGTAAACGACCAGACATCTCATAATAAGCAATTTGTCCTTCAGGGGATGCTAAATACTCCAATACTTTTTTCGAAGCTTCTTTCTTTTCAGATGATGCATTAATAACATGGTGCCAAGAAGCAATATAAGCATCATTGGTTTCAAACGTTGGCATAGGAGCGATATCTAAATGTTCTGGACCATAAGCTCCTGCTTCATCAAAAGTAGGAATAGCCCCTGTATACATAAACAACATGCCATATTTGTTATCAATAAATTTCTGGATCATTGGATCATAAATATCAGCCAATTGACTTAGTGGAGTTACTTCTTCTTCGTGTGCTAAATCATATAAGAATTGAAGTGCTTCCTGTGTTTTAGGATTTTCCCAATCAAAATAATCTCCACCAAACAAGTTAATAAATGTACCTATTTCATTAAATACATAACTTCTTTCCCAGGCACCACCATAACCATAAACATCTTCACCCAAATCAGTAACTGCTCGAGCATATTCCAAAAATTCTTCTTTATTACTAGGTACCTCCATGCCTGCTTCATCTAATAATGCATGGTTAACCCAAAATGCTAATATTTCTAAATAACTTGGTACAGAATAAACACTTCCTTCATAAGTTGGAATATCATTCATATACTGTTCTGCAAAATTCGAAATAACATCTTCAGTCATCACATCATCTTCCAGAGGCTCTAAATAACCGGCTCTCGAGAAGGCTGTCATCAATTCATCATTAATATGCATCATATCAATTTCTGTATCTCCGGATGAAAGAATTGTAGTCATTTTTGCTACCATATCATCCGGGTTAGAAGGGGTGACGACAACATCAATTTCTACACCTGTTGCATCTAAAATTTTCTCTTCTAATTCACCCCAACCTGGTCGTGATGAATCATTTGTCATCCAAGTAATTGTTTCACCTTCTACACTTTCAGAACCACTATTTGAATTTTCTCCACTACTTTCATTATTATTTGAATCTTGCTCACCACTGCTTGAATTATTAACACCAACACAACCTATTAATAATGAGAATAGAAATCCGACAACCATCAACAATAAAAAAGAGCGAAACTTATTTTTTGACAACGTAAAAACCTCCCTTTAATTAAAAGCGCTTTCATACGATGAAGGATCCTTCAATTTGAATTATAAATTGCTTGAAAAGAATAGAAAATGCAAATTTCATAGGATTTGTTTATAAAAATTCTAGGTACACTTAAATTCTTACAAAGAAGATAGTATATTAAGTAATAATAAACCTATAAAGTTGGTGACTACAGGTGTATAAATTCCACGATAAAATAAAATCCTTTTTTTCAAAGTTCAGAAATAAATTGATGATTAATTTCTTAATAATTGCTGTTATTCCCTTAATTATTGTTGGAGGCTTATCGTACGTGCTGGCTTATAACATTGCAAAAGATAAAATTGTAGATTCCGTATCTTACTCAAGCACACAGTTAAATGCATCATTAGCAGAGCGTTTTAACCAAATGAAAAATGCTGCTGATGTTATGGAATACCATATGTATACCCTAATACTACAGCCGGATAGTTCTTTATCTCGTCAGTTGACTACATATAGTAATGTTCGGAATAGCTTATTTAATTTAAGCAGCACTTTTAATTTTGGTAATATTAGCGTCTATTCTGATGAACGTTTTATTTTTAGCAATGAAGGAATTACTTTTTTTTCATTTGACGATTTACAAAATAGAAACCTGTCCTTGACTGAACTTGTACCGAAAGCAAATGAAAATAATTGGGAAGTGATGCAAAATATTAAGGAACCTTTTATTAAATATAATTCTAATGCATCTCAAGATTACATATCGATATTTAAACCATTTCAATTAGCTAATAGTGATCAAATTGAATATGTCTATTTTATTGATATTCCTGTTAATGAAATTGAAAAAGTACTAAAAGAAAGAGAGTTGGAAGACTCTATAAATATTTTTATTACAGATGAACAGGGGGAATCCATAATTGGTGAAGCTAATCATTTGCAAATTTCAACTATAAAAAATGTTTTGAATTCCGTGACATCAGAAGAAACTACTGTAATCGAAATAGAAGATACAACTGTAATTACAATAAAAAATCCTGTTACACAATGGCGTATGATAACAGAAGTGCCTAACAAATATATAAGAAGTAATACAAAAATCTTAATTAGTATTTTATTAACCACACTAATTTTAACTGTCTTGATTGCTATAATTAGCAGTCTATTCATTTCAAATAATTTAAGTAAACGAGTAAATAAAATAGCATCCATATTAGATCATTATAAAAATAAGAAAAATGGAACAGAACTTACTAATGTTCATCTACCTGTTTTGAAAAAAAAACAATTTCATGATGAATTTGACCGTCTTTCACTCGTTTTTAATGAAATGTCTAACAAAATGAACCATGATTTTGAGAAGATATTAGAAATGAAAGCAATAGAAGAAAAGATGCAATTCGAATTACAACAAGCAAAGATAAATCCACATTTTCTGTATAATATTTTAGATTCTATTAAAAGTTGTCAGAGTTCAGGTAATATTCAAGAGGCTAATAAAATGATTACTAGATTGGCAAAGTTTTATCGATTATTATTACGGAAAGAAGAGGAACTAATATTAATTAAAGATGAGCTAGAAATTGTTCAATTATTTATGGAAATTGAGAGTATAAATAAGGAAAACATTTTCACTTGGGATATCAAAACAGATGACATGATTGAAAACTTCTTAATTCCAAAATTTGTTTTGCAACCTATAATTGAGAACGCTATTAAACATGGAATTAGCAACTGTAAAGAAAAGCTATATATCCAGATAAATATCTCTTATGACGATAATTATATTCTAGTTAATATTCAAGATAATGGCGATGGTATTGAACAGCATAATTTAAAAGATTTAAATCAAACCCTTACCTCTAAAACAGTTGACTCTGAAAACTTCTTTGGAATTAGCAACGTGAATTTTCGATTAACTAGATTTTCTAATCATCAGGATCCATTGCAAATTACTAGTCAATTACATGGAGGTACGACTGTAGAAATACGAATTGATCCGATGTTACCGGAAAGTGAAATAGACTAAAAGGGGATTGTACCAATGAAAACGGTCATTATTGTAGATGATAATTTTAAAACAAGTGAAGGGATTTATCAGCAAATCAATTGGGAACAATTAGAAATCAAAGTGATAGATATTTTTACAAATCCCAATGAAGCACTTGAATGTCTACAAAATCAATCAATAGATATGATTATTACTGATATTAATATGCCTTCCATGAATGGTATCGAATTAACAAAAAAAGCTTTAAAATTGCATCCGATGATTAAAGTGATTTTTATTAGTGCTTACGATGAATTTCAATATGCGCAAGAAGCTATAAGATTAGATGTTTGTGATTACATAGAAAAACCTATAGATTTTCCATATTTACATGGCCTATTAGATTCTATGGTTAAAAAGATCGATGAAGAAAAAAGTATCCTTTTTCAAATTAGGGAAAACAAACCGCTTTTAACGGAAAAATTTTTTGTTGATTTAATCGAATCAAATCCGTATTATGCATCCTATCATTTAGCCAATCAAGCTAAATTCTTAGAAATAGATACGGAAAATGAGCAGTATATATGTGTTATTTTTGATATTAAAAATTTGCGGTCATTGATGACAAATCATAAAATAGAACACTGTCATATTACACTAATTCAGTTACGAAATGCTTTTTATCATTCTTTTGAACCTATTGGAACTATTCATTCTTTTCAGCAAGGCGATGACCTGATTTTCATCATAGGAACAGAACAAAATCAATGCAATCAATTAAATCAAGATATTGAGAAATTTTTGCGCTTTTTTCAAACCATCCTTTCCTATAAAATTGGTATAGGTGTCATCGTACAGAATATTTGGGATATTTCTATTTCATATAAAAGAGCAAAACAAGCTTTGGAATATCAATTTATTTATCCAGAATCAATTATCTTTGATGCAAAAGAATTAGATCAACGTCAAAACACACCGATTATTTTCACAAATGAAGAGGAAGAGAGACTAGTTAAATTAATATCGAATAATGAATTACAAGAAATCAAACTATTTATTAATGAATTACAAGCATTTTGGGCCGATCAATCTGTTTCTAAAAATTTCATCAATGCACATCTGTATAAGTTGATCACAAGAATTATTAAATTTTCGCAAGATACGAATATTACTGATAGTGCATTGAATCAACAAGTATCGATATTCTTTGTTAATATAAATGAGATGGATACACTAGACCAAATTACAAAGAGTTTATATCAATTGTGTGAAAAAATGTGTGAAAAGTTCGATCAATCAATCTCTAATAGAACAGAAATTATCTCAGATGAAATTAAATCCTATATTCATAACAATTATATGGATTTCAACTTAAATCTCAATAGTATTGCCGAACAAATTAATCTCAATGCTTCTTACTTAGGGTCTATATTCAAAAGAGCAACTAAGACAAATATTCCAAAATATATAACTAAAATTAGAATGGAGAGAGCCAAAGAATTATTAGAAAACCAACAACTTAAGATAAAAAATATTAGTGAATTGGTAGGCTATTCTAATCAATATTATTTTAGTGCAAGTTTTAAGAAATATTACAGTAAAACCCCGTCGGAATTTCGTGAAGGCTTAAAAAGTTAGTAGGAGATTATCTTAACTAACTTCAGTAGATGCCAGTGCCTGTACTACTCGAATGTAGTACATTTATGTAGTAGATTCGGGTACAGATGAGGATCCTTCGGCTTGGGCGAACGATTGCTGATTTAAGAGGCATTGCACATATAACGTGTGAATATAGATGGTGGTCCCTTTTTCCGCAATGACTGGCTCAAAACTCCGTGCAAGTGGCTCTATTGATCTGCAATAATCAAGGGATCGAGATCATTACGGAATTTACCACTTTACGTCAGTGCATTTGACAATAATTAGTCCTATGGTAGTTCCGCAATCATACCCGATTGCGGAACTTCATAATTATTGAATAATGTGATTGTGCTGCGAAGCAAACGACTATGATATTTAATAATTATCATTTGTTAGTATATCTCTATATCCACAAAAAAAGCATCTTTCCATTCCAAAACACAATGACCGAACCTAAAAGGTTTTGTGTTTGAGTATTGCGGACAGATTGAGCCACTGTATGCGGACGTTTGAGCCAGTTATTGCGGAAGGGAGATCCATTGGCAATGTTTAGCCATAATTAGCGCAGATACTATAGTCCGCCACCACTGACTTAACTTTTGTCCGTGTTGAGAAACAATCGCAGGTCTGCAATAAATAATGCCAATAGGCACACCCGCTCAAGTATGATAACACGGACAATCCGATTCTAAGCATCCGCTGGCGGGGCCCCGTCCCCTTCCAGCAAATGCTAAGAATCGGGCGTTACAGTCAATGGCAAGCAGCTCCGCTGTGGCTCCCAGCTCCGCAAATGGTGGCTCTATTTTCCGCAATCGGGGGCTCAAAACTACGCATAAGGGGCTTAATTCATCCGCAATAATCAGTATGCGTTAAAAAAGGACACTCACGAATCCCGTAATGACAATTTGCTATTTTGAGATTTATGCATGTAGGCTATAACAATAAAAGTAGCACACCAATCACTATGCGACCTGGTGTGCTGCTTCATGATTTTGTTTTTCTCCATAAAAGTTAACTAGTTATCCTAAGTGTTAGACGCTCTCTTCCTCAAAAGTCTTATTCAATCTACACAATTGTTTTTTTCGCAACTTCAGTCTCCACCAGCTGAAACTTGTTGACATCAACAATGCCTTTGTTAGAGATTCGTGCATCAGGAATAACTGTTAATGCAATAAGTGAAAAAGTCATAAAAGGGGCGTTGATGTTACATCCAAGTTTCTTCCAGCCCTCTTCTAGTCTTTTTACTTGATTAACTACCACTTCTAACGGTTGGTCGGACATTAAGCCGGCTATTGGCATTTCAACAAAGCCTAATACTTCCTCGTTCTTGACGACAATCATTCCCCCGCCAGCTTCAGCTAATTTATTTGCTGCAAAGGCCATATCTTTTTCATTGGTACCCATCACAAGTAAATTATGGCTGTCGTGTGCTACTGTAGAGGCCACTGCTCCACCTTTTAGTTGAAAACCATGGGCAAAGCCAAGAGAAATTTGGCCGCTTTGATGATGGCGATCAATACAGGCTAGTCTAATGATGTCATTTTTAAGATCGGTTTGAATAATTTCATTTTCAATCGGTAAATTTATTTGCATTTTCTCTGTTCTTGCACTATTTTCAATAACCTTAATCACATTTACTGTAGTTGAATTATTTACTGACTGAGACTTTAGTAAAAAGTCTTCAGGCAAAATCTCGCGTCCTACTTTTACCGAATTTAAAATATGATGAGGATAGGTAAATGTGGGAGATTCAAAATCATATTTTTTGTTGCGGACAACGATATCGCCATCTGTGATCACAGTTTCTGGTTCCATTTTATATAAATCATCGATGATAAGTAAATCAGCTTTTTTTCCAAGTGCGATACAACCTAGATCATGATCGAGGTTGAAATATTTAGCTACATTACTTGTTGCCATTTGAATTGCATCAATAGGATTAACTCCCTCTTCAATGGCACGGCGAACAACATGATTGATATGCCCTTTCTCGACCAAGGTATTAGGATAAACATCATCCGTAACTAACAAAATATTATCAATTTTCACTTTATCTTCGGTAACAATTTTAATTACCTCTTTTACATCGCACCAGGCAGAACCCTCACGTATCATCACATACATGCCTAAACGCAATTTTTCCAACCCTTGTTCACGTGTCACAGTTTCATGACAAGAGGTAACTCCGGATACAATATAAGCTTGAAGCATTTTATCTGTTCCTTCGGGAAAGTGACCAGTTATAGTTTTCTTTGTTTTTAGCGTAGCTTCAATCTCACCAAGCATTTAAGGATCTCCATTTACTACTCCAGGAAAATTCATTACTTCGCCAAGTCCAATGACATTTTCCCATGTTAAACCTTCCTGAATATCTTCTATTTCTAAAGTGGCACCTGCATCTTCTAGATCGTCTGTTGCTGGAACACAAGAGGGAAAAGTGGTAAATACTTTTAGGGGAAGTTGTTGACCTTCTTCATGCATTAATCGAACTCCTTCCACACCAAATACATTAGCAATTTCGTGTGGATCCATTACAATACTAGTTGTCCCTTTTAATAACGCAACTTTCGAGAATTCCGTAACAGAAAGCATTGTGCTCTCGACATGCATATGGCCATCGATAAAACCTGGTGATATATACTTTCCTTCTGCATCCAGGATTTCTGTTTCGGGACCAATTGTATGTTTTGCATAACCAATGTAAGCTATTCTTCCTTTACTAATTGCTATCTCTTGATCGGGTATTAACTCTCCAGTTAGTACATTTACTATAACACCATTCTTAATCACCAAATCTGCCTTCTTCTCTCCTAAAGCTACTTTTATCAAGTCATTATTTACTTCTTGTAACGTCGTAGAATTTCTCAATTTCTAACCTCATCCTTTTTAATATTTAAATTTTTTTGTAAGAATATCTGACAAAGGAATTTATATTTTTTTTTATACTATAGAAATGTTAGTTCCGTGTCATTGGTGTAAGTAACCAAAATTTTGAGAATCAACTAGTTAAAATAACTATTGGATAATTTATCCAGATTATTGTTTACTATATATCTACTGCTTTTTGATTTGGTGGTTATATAAAGTAGACAATTTAAATCTTGACTTTTGTTTACTTTGTCCATATGATATTTTCAGAATAATTTGTATAATTAAAACAATACATGGGAGGTGTTATATAAATTAACACTTGGTGTGATTATAATTAACTTTTGTAAAAAAAAGGGGGATAGACGAATGAAAACAAAGAAAGTGAAAATAGTTGATATTTCCCTTCATATAGCAACGTTTCTGACGGTTATATTTATTTGGGAAGCTGTTGTGAGGATTTTTGATATTTCGAGTTCTATATTTCCATCAGGAATAGAAACGGTGTTTAGTTTCTTTTCATTCTTCTTTAATTTTGAGAGTATTGAGCATCTTTGGGCAACGTTTAGTGAAACAATGCTCGGTTTCCTGTTAGGAAGTTTGGGTGGTGCCATTCTTGGGATTTTGGTTGCTGAGATAAAGTGGATGAAGAATCATATATTTCCTTATTTAGTCGCACTTAATTCTATCCCTAAGATGGCATTAGCTCCATTATTCATTGTATGGTTTGGCTTTGGGATCTCCTCTAAAGTTGCCATGGTTATGATAAGTACTTTCTTTCCAGTACTTATTAACATGATTGTTGGCATGGATAAAATTGATGCCAACCAAATTAAACTAATGAAAGCTTATTCTGCATCAAAATGGCAAGTTTTCCGGCGTGTAAAACTACCTGGATCATTACCGTATTTATTTTCGGGATTAGAGATTGCGATTATTTTTGGTGTAATTGGAGCTGTCGTTGCAGAGTTTGTAGGAGCAGATAAGGGATTGGGGTTTTTGATGCTGTTTTATAATGCAAGATTTGAAATAGATGATATGTTCGCAATTCTTGGGGTTATTTCCTTAATGGGCTATTTATTGCTTCTTGCAGTTCAAAAAGCATCGAAAAAGATTGTTTTTTGGCAAGGGAACGATAACAAAAAATAGAGGCTTTAAAAAATCTAATAAAAAAGGGGTATGGATATGGGTCTTACAAAGAAAAGGGCTTTAGTTT
The DNA here is from genome assembly GCF_045635475.1 of Radiobacillus sp. PE A8.2. Classification (NCBI taxonomy): domain Bacteria; kingdom Bacillati; phylum Bacillota; class Bacilli; order Caryophanales; family Bacillaceae; genus Radiobacillus; species Radiobacillus sp. PE A8.2. The sequence continues at coordinate 54,617 of NZ_JBJGXI010000014.1, forward strand.
TAATCTTGGCTCTTATATCAGTATTGGTTTTTTCAGGATGTGCATCAGATGCAGCACAAGGAGCAAATGAGGGTGGGGAAAAAACAAAGGTTACGTTAGCAATTGCAACAAAAGATATTAATATTGGTTATCCTTTTGCTACGTTACCGTTAGCGATGGGTTGGTTTGAAGAGGAAGGATTGGACGTTACGTTAGTTCCTGGTGATTCATCACAAGGTGTTGTTCAGTTATTAGAAAGTGGGAAAGCGGACTTAGGGGTAATGACAACTACTACTGGTGCAATGGCTACGATAAAAGAAGGTATACCAATTAAGTCAGTTTACGGGATTTCGATTCGAAACGGAGATCGCTTCGTTGTTATGGCGGACTCTGGTATAGAAGATGTAAAAGATCTAGAGGGCAAAAAATTAGGGGTTCCAGATCTAGGTTCAGGTCAAGTTGGGTATGCACATGTACGTTTTGATGAAGCTGGTGTTCCGTTAGATTCAGTGGAAGAAATAAGTGTTGGTTATGGTGCACAAGCGTACGAAGCGTTGAAAAAAGGGACGGTTGATGCCTATGTAACATGGGCTTCCGCATTTGCATTAGGGAAAACAAGTGGGTACGATATCAAAGGACTTCCGATGGCTGATTGGCAAAACGATATGTATAACTTCAATTTGTATGCAGCTGATGACTATATTGATGAAAATAGTGAGATTATTGGCAAAATCGGTAGAGCTTTTGCAAAAGCTAGTGTCTTTATAAAAACAAATCCAGAAGCAGCAGTGAAAATCTTTTGGGATCAGTATCCTGAAAGAGCACCAAAAGATTTGGATGATGCGACAGCACTTAATAATGAATTGGAAGTTTTGAAAGCACAAATGGGTGACATGCGTGTTGAAGAATTGCCAGTAGATTACCACTGGGGTTCTCAAGAAGCTAAGGCTTGGGATTTCTTGCAACAGTATCTCTACGATACAAACATGATAGAGGACACAATAGATTCTAGTAAATTATTTGATAATAGTGTACAAGATGAATTCATTAATTTTGATGTAAATGAAATAGTGAAGCAAGCCGAAGAGTGGGAGTAATCGTGATTAGGGGTGAAGAATGTGGCAAATGCATCGGATGTCTTGTTAAAAGACGTTAATAAAATATATGAAACGCGAGAAGGGAAACAACTACACGCGATTAAAGATGTCTCTTTAAATGTAGAAAAAGGACAATTTGTATCCATTGTAGGACCGAGTGGCTGTGGTAAAAGTACACTGCTTAATATTTTGTGTGGATTATTACCATCTACCAGTGGAGAAGTACTTATTGATAATACACCACTTGTGGGGCCAAGAGATGATCTGGGGATTGCTTTTCAGCAGCCCCTCCTCTTACCCTGGTTAAAAATTATTGATAATGTATTGCTTCCGGTTGATGTTCAATCGAAAAAGCGCTCGGATTACATGGAGCGTGCCATGGACTTGTTAGAGTTGGTTGGATTAAAAGGATTTGAGAAAAGGTATCCAAGTGAATTATCCGGTGGGATGCAACAACGCGTTGGAATTGTTAGGTCGTTAGTTCATGATCCATCTTTGCTGTTAATGGATGAACCGTTTAGTGCGCTAGACGCTTTAACTCGAGAGACGATGAGTGTAGAGTTGCAAAGAATTTGGAAGGAAACAGGAAAAACAATTATTTTCATCACTCACTCGATATCTGAAGCGGTATTTTTGAGTGACCGTGTAGCGGTAATGAGCTCTAGGCCGGGGCGAATTTCTAAGATTATTGATGTGAATTTACCAAGACCACGTTCATTGGACATTATGAACTCAGATAAGTTAGGGGTCTATGCTAATCAAATCAGAAAAGAATTTGACCTGGAAGAGAAAAGAGATCTTTCATCAAGAATAAGTTAAATCAAACCTTTGAAGAAAAGAAAGTTGGGAGGGGCCTTTGACACACTATGAAAACATTTAACTATAAGAAATTAGTTATTAATATGGTGATCTTTCTAGTATTTGTAGGAATATGGCAAAGCTATGTAACTATTTCAAACGTTTCGGATACGATTTTTCCATCAGCAAGCAGTGTAGGGCAGTTTCTATACGCTAATATCGTCGATGGGACTTTCTTGAACCATTTTTGGATAACATTTGTTGAAGCGATTTTGGGATTTCTCATTGGAAGTGCAGGTGGTATCCTTCTTGCTGTTTTCGTAGCAGAAATATATTGGGTTAAGCGATTGATTCACCCGTATATTTTAGCAAGCCAAGCTGTGCCGGTTATTGCTTTGGCTCCATTATTTATTATCTGGTTTGGGTTTGGGATTCCTTCAAAAGTAGCGCTAGCTGTTACGATTGTGTTTTTTCCTGTCTTGATCAATACGATTACAGGTTTAGAGAATGCTGATAAGGCACAGATTAAATTACTTAAAGCCTACTCAGCATCAGGTTGGCAAATCTTTTTTAGGGTGAAGCTTCCTAACGCACTTCCATACATTTTTGCAGGGCTAGAAATTGCTATAGTTTTGAGTGTCATTGCTGCAGTAGTATCAGAATTCATGGGTGCAGAAGGTGGCCTTGGCTATTTAATCGTTATTTATAATAACCAACTAAATATGGCTGCTCAATTTTCGGTGTTTGTTCTTTTGGCAGTTATCGGAATAGTGTTTAGTTATCTAATCCAATTATTAACGAAAAAAGTTGTATTTTGGCATGAAAATTAATAGAAGGAAGTGTTATAAAATATGAGTTTTGAATTTATTAAAGTAGCAAAAGAATCAGGTATTGGTTTTGTTACGTTAAATCGCCCCGAGAAATTAAATGCAATGCCTGAACCGATGTGGCTAGAGTTGGCGGATGCTGTAAATGATTGTAGTTCAGATGAGGCTATCAAAGTTATTGTATTAAAAGCTGCCGGAAAATCATTTTCAGCAGGGTTTGATATATCAGGTGACCCCTACGAAAACGTTCAAAGATGGTATGAGCATGCCAAGATTGGTAACACAGCGCCTTATGCAATTTGGAATAGCCCTAAACCAGTGATCGCTCAAGTTCAGGGGCATTGCTTGGGCGGAGCTAATTCGTTAGCGATGAGTTGTGATTTAATTGTGGCTTCCGCTGAGGCTAAATTTGGTGAACCAGAAGTCAGGTTTGGTACGTTTAGCCCATTCTTTATTTTGCCTTGGATGGTCAATGCGAAAAAAGCGAAGGAGCTTCTATTAACGGGGGACCTGATTTCTGCAGAAGAGGCGAAAGAAATTGGTATTGTTAATAAAGTTGTCAAAGCTGAAGATTTAGAAATGGAAACAAGGTATTTAGCAGAAAAAATTAAGCGAAACGACAATATTACCAATGAATCTATCAAACAATTAACCAACCGTATTTACGAAATTCAAGGTTTCTTGAACTCAATGAAAGTTGGCGAGGAGCAGTTCGCAATGGTAGCAGCCTCTGAAAAACCGCTTGCGGAAGCGTTTATTGGATTAGTTGGTGAAAAAGGGTTTAAGAAAGCGCAAGAAATAAGAATGTCTGAAATAGAAAGTAATGTCGAAAAAACAGTTATAAATAGCTAAATAATTAGCGGAGGATGTTCTAAGAAGAAGGATCAACCCCCTAGTCTTTTATTACCAGCCAGGTTGCAAAAGGGAGAACAACTGTAGGGCATCCTCTTATACAAAATAAGGTAGGTGTTGTGAATATGGATACGATTTTGACCCAAGCTGATAATGGCATTGGCTATATTACGCTTAATCGTCCAGATAAATTAAATTATTTGTCGGATGAGATGTTTATTGCCTTAAAACAAACGATTGAATCTTGGGATAATCGTGATGATGTTCAGGTGATTATTTTAAGAGGGAATGGAAAGGCATTTTCATCAGGTTTTGATGTTTCATCTGATCCTCCTACATCTGTTAAGGAGTGGCTGGACCAAGCAATACTAGAAAATCAAGCACCCTATTCTTTTTGGGGTAGTGAAAAACCAATCATTGCGCAGGTGCACGGATATTGTTTAGGTGGGGCAAATTCCTTAGTCTTGAGTTGCGACATGATTATTGCTGCTGAAGACGCGACGTTTGGTGAACCAGAAGTGCGGTTCGGGAGTATTAGTCCGTTTTTTATGTTGCCTTGGATGACACATAGTAAACAAGCAAAAGAGCTCCTTCTTACTGGTGACCGAATTTCGGCAGTGGAAGCAAAGGGCTTAGGGTTGATTAATAAGGTAGTGAAACGGGAGGATTTAGAAAAAGAAACAGTTTATTTAGCTGAAAAAATTAAAAAAAATGATCAAATAACAAATGGTACGATTAAGTATTTAACGAACCAAATGTATGACATAAGAGGATTTAAAGAATCAATGCATACGGCTGAAGAAAAGTTTGCGATGTTAATGGATTCTGATCGACCTGAAGCGAATCAGTTTATGAAAACAATAACGGAAAAAGGTTTCCGAGAAGCGCAGCGCTTAAGAAAGTTGGAAATTACAGAAGGTGTAGAAAAATCATTGTTAGTGCAAGGGAGAGAGTAGTCGTGACCATTAAACAATTTGACAAAATAAAAATTGAAGTAAGAAATAGTGTCGCATACTTGGAAATAAGTAATCCAAAAGCAAATACGTTAAGCACGAAAACATTAGCTGATTTATCTGATGTTATGGATAACTTAAAATATTCTTCCGATGTTAAGGCGATTGTTGTTACAGGCGAAGGGAAGTTTTTTGCGGCTGGAGCGGACATACAAGAATTCACGGATGCTTTTGGCGATGAGATTAAAGGAAGAGAAATGGCGGTAAATGCAAACATTCTATTTAACAAAATTGAGAAGTTTGACAAGCCAGTGATTGCTGCAGTAAATGGACCTTGTTTGGGTGGAGGTCTAGAGCTTGCGATGGCTTGTCACATGCAAATCGCTTCTGATGACGCATTGTTTGGAATGCCTGAATTAAAACTAGGGCTAATTCCAGGTTATGGGGGAACGCAAAGGCTACCCGGATTAATTGGGAAAGCAAAAGCAACCGAACTAATCCTTACTAGCAAGTTTATTAAGGGACAAGAGGCAGAAAAAATTGGCTTGGTGAATCAATCTGTGCCAGCAGAGGAATTGTTAAGTACAGTAACGTCTATTGCTGAATCCGTTGCTAACTACAAAAGTCCATTGGCGGTTTCAGCAGCTTTAACCGCTATTAATAACGGGGTTGATTCAAATTTTGAAGAAGGTCTCCGATTTGAAACGGAAGAATGGTCTAAATTATTTAGTACGAAAGATATGGAAGAAGGCGTTACTGCATTTATTGAAAAAAGAGATCCAATCTTTACGGGGGAGTAAAGGTCTTAGAAAGAATGGTGGATATGGTTATAGGGAAAAGTGTGTTATTTGAGTTGAGCGGTCAAGTTGGATGGATAAAACTAAATCGTCCGAAAGCATTAAATTCATTAGATTACGAGATGGTAATAGCTATCTACCAAAAATTAAACGAGTGGAAAGAAAGCCCAGAAGTAAAAGTGATAGGGATTGAAGGAGAAGGAGAAAAGGCATTTTGTGCAGGTGGTGATATGGTTGCCTTCTATAACAGGCGGTATAGCACAGATGACTATCCACTTCAATTTTTTCAGACGGAATATCAAATGGATCTCCTTATCCATAACTACCCTAAGCCTGTAGTGGCATTGGTGGATGGCTATGTCATGGGTGGTGGTGTTGGAATAGCTGCTGGTGCGAGCCATCGCATAGTAACCGAAAAAACGAAGTGGTCCATGCCAGAGATGAATATCGGTTTCTTCCCTGATGTTGGAGCGAGTTATTTTCTAAATCAAATGCCTGGTTACATAGGGCGGTATTTAGCGTTAACATCTCAATTAATCAAAGGGAACGATCTTATTTATGTTGGGGCTGCTGATTATTATGTGACTACAGCAAGCCTAGCTGAGTTAAAGGCAGCACTTAGTAGCACTGAGTATGATGATCAAGCGGTAAATGAAGAAGTTAATAGATTAATAGAAAAGTTCAGTAAACAAGCGGTTCAGGGTTCACAAATAATGATAGATGAACTAGAAATCAATCAACATTTCTGTTTTGATTCACTCGAACAAATCATGGATTCGTTAAAAAATAAAGCGTTAGCTAATTCTAGCTGGGAAAAAGAAACGCTATTAACCCTTCAGAAAAAGCCGCCTACATCGTTAAAGGTAGCATTGAAACAAAATTTGGAAGGGGAAGGCAAAACGATTTTCGACTGTTTGAAAATGGAGTTGGAATTAAGTCTTAACTTTATGGAACATGCTGATTTTTATGAAGGTGTCCGGGCTGTATTAGTAGATAAAGACCATGCTCCAATGTGGAACCCGTCCCAATTACAAGAAGTTAGTGATAGAGACGTTGCTAAATTTTTTGAGTACAACTGGAGTAATGGAAATCCATTAAAGGAAGAAGTGATAACGTATGGAAATCACCAATAATATGGAGTATTTAATGTCACCAAAAACAATTGCGATTATCGGGTGTTCTGAACATAACATTGGTGGAGTTACTTTAAAGAATTTACAGGAAACTGGGTTTAAAGGGGCTATCTATCCAGTCCACCCGAAAGGTAAACCAGTTTTTGGAATTGACTGTTATACATCCATTGAAGACATACCGGAAGTTGAGTGTGCCGTAATTGGATTAAGAAATTCATTAGTAATCGATACGATAAAGCAACTGAGTGAAAAAAATGTAAAGGCTGCAGTAATTCTAGCAAGTGGGTTTGCTGAAGTACCGGGTGACGAGGGGAAACACATTCAACAAAAGTTAAAAAAAGTAATCAAAGATAGCAATATGGCTGTTTGTGGTCCGAACTGCTTAGGGTTAATTAATTTAAACGATCGAGTATCGATGTTCAGTGCTGCCCTCGATGGAGAGCTTGCCGATGGCGGTGTTGGGGTAGTTTCCCATAGTGGATCGGCTTGTATTGCGATGATGAGTACGGGAAGAGGAATTGGGTTCAGTCACATGATTTCAACTGGGAATGAGGTGGGTGTCTCATCTGTCGATTATTTCCGTTTCTTAGTCGAGGATGAAAAAACAAAAGTAATTGTTGGCATTCTTGAAGGAATCAATGATCCAAATGGCTTGAGTGAAGTGGCCAAATTAGCAAGGGAAAAACAAAAACCGATAATTATTTTGAAGGTAGGTAAGTCTGAAAAGGGTTCATTAGCTGCTGCTTCTCACACAGGGTCTATTGTGGGGTCGTCTGATTTACACCAATCCTTCTTTAAACAAAATGGAATTATTGAAGCGGAAAGTTATAACGAGGTCATTGAGATTGCGGAGGTTATGTTAAGGTATCACAATGACTTACCCAAGGGTAATGGTATGGGATTAGTGGCTATATCTGGTGGGCAGTTAGCGTTGTCTTGTGATATAGCAGAATCGATTGGGCTTAACATCCCACAAATTAATGAAGAAACGCAACAAGAGCTTGCGAAATATTTACCTGACTTTGCTAATACTGTCAACCCATTGGATGTGACGAGTACTGGCTTATTTGATTTAGAAGCATACAAACAATGCTTGCTTGCTTTATCGAAAGATCCTGCAATTGATATTATTGCTGTTTGCCAAGATGCAACTGCTGGTCTTAACCACTCCGAAAGTGTCATTTATCAAAATGTGGCAAAGGCAATTTCAGAAGTGGCTAACGCTTTACCTGTTCCTATAGTAGTATTTACGCATATTTCAGGTGGTTTAGACACTGGTATTTATAACGTATTAGATGCGGTGGATGTACCTTTACTCCAAGGTGCCAATGAAAGTATGGTGGCGATTCAAAAGTTGATAAATTATGCAGCCTATCAACCGACAACTACGAGTGTCGAGGCTGTTAATCAAGAAGTAGAGGTGCCAGATCGAGAAAGTTTAAGTGAAAGTGAAAGTAAGAAATTACTTAGTTCTTTTGGCATACGAACTACAAGGGAGATCACTGTCAGAAATGTGGAAGAAGCGGATGCGTTTGCGGACAGCGTTGGATATCCATTAGTAGCTAAAATTGATTCACCGGACATCCTGCATAAAACGGAGTCTGGTGCGATTCGATTGGGTATTCAAAATAGTGAAGAGTTAAAAGAAGCATTTTTTGAAGTGTATGAAAACGCTAAAAATTATAATCCAAACGCGCAGCTTAATGGCGTCAACATTCAGGAAATGGTTCAAGGTGGCTTAGAATTCATTATTGGTGTAAGAAATGATGAAGTTTATGGAACGTATATGGTTGTCGGGCTTGGTGGAGTCTTCGTCGAATTGTTTAAAGATGTAAGTCTGCGCATTCTACCAATATCTAAATCGGATGCATATGATATGATCAATGATTTACAAAGTAAAGAATTACTAGCAGGCTATCGAAATGGAACAACTTATGATGTAGAAGCTTTGACTGAAGCAATCGTTCATTTGTCAGCGATGGCTGCACAAACTAAAGGTCAACTAAGTGAAATCGAGATTAATCCGTTGCTGGTTTTGGAAAAAGGTAAGGGTGTAGTAGCGCTAGATGCTCTTATTACAACGAATAAAAAATTGGTGCAGTCTGTATAGTAGACTGAACTTAAACTTATACCCTTTTTTGTAATTTAATAGACTGGAGAAGCCTGTTATCAGTGTAGGCTGGTTAAATCCTTCTTCAAAAATAAAAACTTAAAAGAGGGGATAGAAAATATGTCGGAAACAATGGCGGTAACAAATTTTTGGAATGAATTTCAGTTGAAATACCATCCAACTACAGCCAATTATAGTATAAGAGCCTTTGTTGATTTTTCTTCTAAGCTTGCGACAGAATTAGCAGAACTAGCGGTTGCAGGAACCAAAACTGCAACCGCTAATAGCTATGATTTTTATCAATTTCATCAAAAGCCTTTACCTGTCGTAGGTAACTATGACATTGTGTTGGATGGCAAAGGCAACCCAAGAGGTATTATTGAAATTACTGCAGTTGACATTATTCCCTTTGGTGAAGTGACAGAGGAATTTGCTTACTTAGAAGGGGAAGGTGATAGAACCCTTAGATTCTGGCGCGAATTACACGAATCTTTTTTTAAATCACAAATGAAAGAGATTGGAAAAGGTTTTGATTATGATTTACCTGTTATATGTGAACAGTTTAGATTGGTATATAGTCGAGGTTAAAGTATTGGTATCTGTCACTTTCTGGATTTTGGCACATTATATCTTAATAAATCTGTTTAGGATATGCTTCAAGAGTTGAGGTTTTGCACTTTTTTTACCCGTTTATGTTTGGTAAGTTCAAGACATGATAAAGTCTAATTTCCTTCATGTTGTTCACACGTAAGGTGTGCTTATGAAAGGATTATCTATATTTGATGATTTTAAAAGTGTTCACTGTGACTTATAACGAATCACTGCACGATACGTGACTGATATTTCAACATCACCTCATTAATATCCGGCAACGCTGCTGATATTGCTGGGGTACTACTGGTTACGGATTGACCCCGTTTTTCAAACCAGCCTGGAACGACGTCTTTTTTACCAGTCCAAGCTGCCTTTTTCTGTTTCTTTTGCGACTTAGACTGCGTTCGAAAGGCAATTCGCTCTTGTCTAGCTGCCTCCACAGTCGTAATTCCTTGTTGTAGCCACATTTCCAAGATGTACTTCACATATCCCCAGTGTTCCTTGCCTTGATCCAACGCCCTTTTCATCGCTTCAATGACCATATCATCACCAAGCTTCGCTATCCAATTCGATAACTCGTTTTGCATGTAAGCACGGATTTCACCATAATTGTCACGATAAAACGCGTGGGCGTCTGTTGTTGTTATCTTTTTTTCTTTTTCTATCTCTTTTTCTTTAATTAATGGGTCCGGTTTGTGGTCCAAGTTGCCGTCTACTTTATAGTCCGTGTTGAGGTCAGTATTGTCATCCGCGCTGTGGTCCATCATTGCATACAGGCTGATCATCTGATAGATGGGTGCTTGTCTGCCACGTTGGGATTCGAAGGTAATGTACCCTTTTTCTACTAGTTCCGTTCGTGCGCGTTTGAATGTGCTTTCCGTCAGATTCGCTTTATAGCAAAGCACGGATTGCGCGACGGTGAATGTTTCTTGCCAACACGTTTTATTGTTCATATGCATGAGCGCGTGCCATAAATTGCTGGCAGGTAGCGAAAGTGGATTGATTTCGATTTGGTGGTAAAAGGCGTTGATTTCTTTAATATAGTTCATTTGGGTACTTCCTTTCTAGTATCGGGGATTTTTTTCGTAGGCCTAACCGTTTTTAACAGCAGAAGAGAAATGATAAATACACGTCGCAGTGCGGTGCATTTGTTTTTCGAGTAGATAATAGGATTCCTTCATATCAAGAAGTTGATCAGATTGGAAAACAATCGAAGCTTGATAATTGGAGTTCGGCAGCGGACGAATCACGTGGATGCGGCTAACGTGGGTGTAGAAAATCCAAGTGCAGTCAAACTGATTTGGCGACTGTGTCGGAAACGCATAAATGCCGGAACTAACACTAATCGGAATCGGAACTTTCTTTTTTGAACCAAGCAAATGCATAACCGCAGCTCGCCGTCCATCATAGCTAGCGCCATACTGCAAGCACGCTTGTTTGATTAGCTGCAGGGGTGTTTTTTTGATAAACAGGGTTCGGTCTCTTTCATAGATGATGGTGTCGTAGTTGATGTCGCGGGCTGGTAGTATGGCCATGGTGGATGGGTTGATCATGTAGTTGGGGCGGATTTCGGGCATGTGGTGGGACAACTCCTTTGTTTGGGGGTGGTGGTGAGAAATACTTGGTGTGGTTGATAGAGAATGGTATGAAAATCTCGTGGGACAAATGACAACGGGTAGCAGGCGGGTGTGTTATGGAGAACTATGCAGATTTGTCTGGTGTTTTCTTATCAATCTAGTTGCTCATCAAAGTCATTGGTGACATCATTGATCGATGCATGGAAATCTTGTACGTCAATTTTTAATGCCAAGATCAATCTATTAATAGTAGAATGATACGTGTCCGTTTCAGACCACTCAATTCTAGAAAGGGTTTCATAACTAATACCAGCTTGGAATGCAGCTTCTTCCATCGTCATGCCACATTGCTTCCGAGCTTTCCGGATGTATTTACCAACTCTAAGCACAAACACATGATTATCCAAAGCAATCTCCCTCTCACCAACAATTATCTAACTAGCGAGAAAGATGCACCATGTCACATCTGACACATTTGAGGAATTTCTATTAAAAGTATGGGTGGTAGTGTTGGGTTTTGCCACAGGCTATTGGTGGTTTGGGATAGATTGATAGATTAAACATTGTTATTTATATATAGGGGATCAAAATAACTTTAAAAAAGCGAAGATTTACTTTAACGGGGTTAACGTCCTTCTTTACCAAAGTTAAATTCTTAAAGAGAGGAATAGTGTTGTTTACTTCGTAAACTTAATAAGGCTTTTCAAAATAATTACGCTTTATATTAAAGAAGGGGTATCCAGTATCTAAATGAAGTACTGAAGAATTATAAAATAGTTAATCTATAACTATAATTATTAGAAAAGTGAAACTTTTCTATTAATTAATTCGTATGATAAAAGTGACATATTGTTTTAAGGTTATTAAATTCATACTTACACTAAGAAAGGAGAACTGATAGTTTATTCCGAACATTAATATAGCATCTGTCAAAAATTTAGTTGAATAAAAATAAATGTTTATAAATGGAGGATAATAAATTGAAAATACTTAAGGTAGAAATTGATAATTTTCGTAGTTTGGATGAAGTATCAATTTCATTTGTCAATGATCTAATGTGTATTGTTGGAAGGAATGACGTCGGGAAATCTACTTTTATTAAAGCGATGGAAACCTTTTTTTCAGGACGAACCTTCGCAGATAATGACTTCCCCTTTAATGCACCTGAAGATACTCCCTCTCAGATCACAATACATTTTTCAACAGATAACGAATCGTTAAGCGATTTTACAGAAGGTGGAATCATTGTAATACGACATACATACAGAAAGAATGCTTCTAGAATTACTAGATTGATAGAATGCTCAAAGAAATTTGTTGCACCACCTTCAAGTGATATTGCTGCGTATTCGAGTCTTAAGAAGTTGGGCATAAGTCTAGGTGTATCCTTTCCTAATAAGAAACCAGATGATGAAGAAATTAAAGAACTTGAGGAATCGGTTATCCAGAGAATAAAGGAATTAGAAGGAAGTAGTCACTGGGTTGATATCACAAGTAACTGGACAGATATTAGGGAGCATTTACCTGATTTAATAGTTGTACCTGCCGCACAGGATCCTGAAACAGAACAAAAAATGACATCTGATTCTTCTGCATTCGGAAGTTTGTTTAGAGTGGGACTAAGAAAGTTAATACAACATGATACTGAAGGTAAAGAAGCTGTATCTGTTTTAGAATCAAAGATGAACAAGATCAATGGAGATATTCTGAACATTGTTGAAGAGAAACTGTTAATGCAAGGGTCTACATTTAAACTATCACAGGTTTCGAACCCTTTAGATGTAGCTAAGAGTTTTTCATTTCAAATGGATATCGAGGACGAATATGGTGTTAAAACCCCATTATCACAACGAGGAAATGGACTACAGAGATCTGTTTTAATGGCTATTATTCGTGCGCAAAGCGATATAAACAAGCAAATAAAGCAGATGGAGAGCCAGGATGGTACTGAGGCTCAAGAAGGTACAGGAAGATACTTTTATTTAATAGAGGAGCCAGAAGCATTTTTGCACTTGTCTGCTCAAAGAGAACTATATTACTCAATAAAAGAACTTATACAAGATGGAAGTCAGGCACTTATTACTACACATTCAACTTTTTTTATGGATGAAGGAGACGTTGACCAGGTAGTATTATTACACAGAGAAGAAGGGACGACATCTGCAACACAGGCATTAGACATCGAGGAAGTAAAACAAGACATTGGAGAAATTGTACAGGTTAGTCAGCTAATGACGGGCAAAGTATGCTGCTTGGTTGAGGGTGTGGCAGATACTAATGCATTTAGAGAATGGTTTAAAATACTTGGTTACAATCACAAGGAACTAGGAATTTATTTTGTTGATATGAAGGGGTGCCAAAACGCGGAGTATTATGCAAATGTAAAAGTCATTAAGGATTTTAATGTGAAATTCTTAATTATTCTTGATACAGATTTTCATAGTGCTGAAAGGGTGGAAACTCTGAAAAGGGTCCTAATTAATGAATATAATGTAAAAGAATATCAGATTAATATATTGGGAAAAGGAGAAATAGAAAATTATTTTCCTATAAATAAAGTGGAACAAATCCTTTGCTTACCTGAAAATAGTATTGATATAGAAGCATATTCACAAGATCCTAAGGAAGCAATGAAACTTGCTAAAACACAATCAGGTGAAGGTGCAAGAAAATATATAGAGAGTCGCGATTCTAGTAAAATTGCTCAAGCGATGTCAATAAAAGATATTGACACTGAGATTGTGGATGTTGTGAATCAGATGGTAAAGGTTGCAGGTGGACACGTTGTCGAAGGCCAGTCCAACTAACAGGAGGGATAATTTTGACCAAAGAAACAGTAACAGAAGAAGTTATATTTTGTTTTCATTGTGGTAATAAAACTAAAATGAAATTGGAAGGAGAATGTTTATATCAAATAAAAGATCAAATAGAAATAGGTGATTATTTACATGGAATCACATTTAATGATAATTACCTTATTTTCATATGCCCGGTTTGCCATAATGCCACAATAAAGAAAGTTCATACTAATAGTGAGGATACTGATTTTGATGGTTCACCTATAGTCACTGAAGATATCTTATACCCACATATCGAGGTGAATATGACTTATTTACCTAAGAACATACAAAAAGCTTATGAATCAGCACTGAAAGTTAAAAATATCGACAATGCAATCTCCGCGATCTCATTAAGAAGAACACTGGAGATGGTATGTAAAGATAAAGGTGAAACACAAGGTAATCTATATAATAAGTTGAAAAACCTATCAGACAAGGGAATATTGCCAGCAATATTGGATGAGATGGCACAAATTCTGAAAGATGTCGGGAATGCAGCGGCTCATGCTGATGATATTGATTTTTCTGATAGTGTACTAGAAGCGCTACTTGAATTTACACAAACCATTTTAGATTATATCTATAAGCTACCAATAAGGCTTGAACGAGTACAAAGTCAATTGTTGGGTATTATGCCTAATAGACAAGTGTAAAGTAGGGTAACAACGTATCTTTACATTTTCACTAAGACAAATGAGTCATCTTTCCATAATCTAAGACATTAATCTTATACACGAGAATAAAGGTCTTTTTTAAATGAAAAATACTTCCCTTTAGTAGACATATAAATATTTTAGAATCTGTCTACCTAAAGGGCATATCAACATACATCTAAAACCTATCGAAGCACAGATGATATCCAAGGCTGTAGATATTCGTTCGAGTAGCTATCGATACTACCAAAACACAATAGGTTCACCGATAAAAAATACAAGCATTATAATGAATTACTATATAGGAAGTGGGAGAGGCGCAAGACTATAAGTAGTTTGTTGAGAGTGGTGATTTAAGTGTGTGAACCTCGGACCTGAGTGTCTCAATATAACAAAATTCGGGAAGTGACAGGACCTCAGATCAATCAGATCATTAAAAAAGATCCATTATGTTAAGAAAAATAAGGATAGTTACTGTCTAACTTTGTCGAAACGGTAGTAAATATCTGCTACAAAAGTGATAATATAGGTAATGTTCATAGGGGAGGTACTATAATGCACGACTTTGATATTAATTACTTCGTCAATTCTGAACCGAGTATCTTGGATAATGATTCAGAAGAAGGTCTTAGACAAGCTCAATATGATTCTTATGTAGAAATAGCTCGACATTTCTTAATGGAGAAATCAAAAGAACATGCTATAGTTGTTTTACCAACAGGAGCAGGGAAAACTGGTGTAATGGCCACAGCTCCTTATGGTTTATCTCAAGGAAGAGTATTGATTATTACTCCTCAACTAGTGATAAAAGATCATGTAGTAGATTCATTAGACTCATCTTCTGCAAATAACTTTTGGCTTAAATACGGTATTTTCCAGGAGTTTGACGAATTGCCACAAGTATTAGAATACGATAATGACACTCGTGATGAGGAATTAGAAGAAAGTAACATAGTTATATTAAACATACATAAGCTATCTTCTAAGTACAGGAACTCACTATTGAGAAAAGTAGAGAGTGATTTTTTCGATATGATAATCATAGATGAAGCGCATCATTCTCCTGCAGAAACTTGGCAAAAGTCAATAGAATATTTTTCTGAAGCAAAAATATTAAAATTGACGGGGACCCCTTTCAGAGCTGATCGTAAACCTATTGAAGGTAAAGTTATTATTAATTATAGGCTAGGTAAGGCTATGCAAGAAGGAATTGTAAAAACTCTGAAGCAGTTCACAATCATTCCTGAAGAATTATATTTAACAATAGACGGAGATACGACTAAGAAGTATACTATCGAAGAACTAATCGAGAAAGGTATAAAGGATAGTAACTATACGACGCGTTCCGTTGCCCTTTCCCCTGAATGTAATAAACAAATAATTGAAGCGAGTATAGACGAATTAAACGAAAAGATCGATGTTCAAAGCCCGCTACCACATAAAATCATAGCAGTTTGTTGTAGTATTGAGCACGCTGAACAGGTAAAGGCACTTTATGAAGAAAAGGGGCTTTCTGTAGCATTGGTGCACAGTGATTTAAATAGGAATGAACGAAGTGAAAACCTAAGGCGAATAGAAAGCCATCAAGTACAAGTGGTAATCCATGTAGCGATGTTAGGAGAAGGCTACGATCATCCATATCTTTCTGTAGCTGCTATTTTTAGACCCTTTAGAAGCCTGGCCCCATACTCGCAATTCATAGGTCGTATACTACGAAAGATACCAACACACGAATCTTCTAATGCATATGATAATATTGGATCAGTAATAGCTCATCAAGAGTTGAATTTGGAGCCGCTTTGGAAAGAGTATCAAGAAGAACTAGATTTTAGTGAAATGATAAATTCTGTTAAAAAATCTGAAAAAGAAGAAAAAGACCTTGAAAAAAAATTGCGATATGGCAAAGACGTAGATAAATCAACTGGTGCTGTAGAAGTGTTAGGTGAACCTGCTAAAGAAGAAGAATATTATGAATTTACGCAGGCAGCTAAGGAATATGAGGAATATGAACAAGAAATAAAAGAAACAGTTGAAGAACTAAGAAAAGCATTACCTCAGAAAACGGATAAAGAACTTAGACGACTAGCGAAAGAAAATAGTGGTAAACAAATGTTTAACCCATTATTGAAAAACCCTAAAAAATACCGTCGGCAGCTTAGAGACCGTTTTGACGCTCGTATTAAATATGAATTACCTGCAGAATTATTATCGGAGTTCCAACTAAAAAAAGAGGGGCGCGAATTAATAGAATTACCAATTAATCCAAGGCATAGTTGGGTTTTAAATAATGATCCTGATAATGCAGCTATCATCTCAAAATACTTAACTTCGTTGTTTAATGTTAAATATGGTAGTAGAAGTAATTGGAGAATCCCTGACTTCGAGCATGCACTAAATGAGATGGATGATACTGTTAATCATTTAAATATAATGATAAAATCTGTGATTAAAAGGAGGAAATAAAATGTTAGATGAATTATCAACTCAATTATTTGAAGCTGAAAACCTTAACCCAGTTTGGCCAAACGAGCTTTTAGAGTTATCCAAAGATACAGAGTACGATTCTGTTTTATTTAAAAAGGCGAATGATTTTCTTGAAGTAGAATTAAAGTTTCATGATGAAGGTCAGGAAATAATTCTTGAATATGTTTTTGATGAAGAAGATCTCCTGCAGTATGCTTATTTGAGTGAGCATGGAACAAAATCTACGGTGTTTGATAGACAATTACTCATTTCAGATATAAGAAGGAAGATAAAGAAAAACTTAGCAATGCAAAAAGTAGCCTGAATTATCTTGAGAGTCGGTTGGGTAAGTGATGAGTAGGTGGGACTACTGTCACTTACCGAAGTTTGTCATAATGTGTCGATGGGAACCTATGTAATAGAGTTTGTTGTGGGGGGTTGACGCTGAACATGTTAGAGCAATTGTACCAGTTTTAAAGAACATTTCGGTTGTTCTTTTGTAACTGATGTATGTGATTCAAATTTTGCTAATGTAGAGTGACGGTTCGTATAAATTTAAAAAGGTGATATATATGGAATTCAAGGGGAAAATTATACTTCTTATCAGGATCTTTTTTACATAACTCCAGGATAATTTATGATAGTCCACTGCTCGTTTCATTGCTTCCATCACTAAATCATCACCGGCTTCGGATAACCATTTTTCTAGCTCACTTCGCATGTATGGGTGGATTTTTCCAAAATGTTGTTCATAATACGTGACTGCTGCTGTTGTGGCATACTTAAGGTGTTCTTGTAAAAGGTTAGAGAATATAGGGGTTAATGACTCTTGGACCTAGTTCAGGTTTTATAGATCAAATAAAAGCTTTGCAAAATATAGGTTTTGAGGAAAATCAACATGATGGGCTTACCTTTTTCTCTTAAAACATTAAAAAAACAAATCATATTGGAAGCCCTTCTCACCAGTAATTACCTATATTTGTAAGTAACTGATTAGAAGGACTTCACTTCATTAACGCACATCATTAACCTTCCATAAAAATCAGCTGTGCGGCACCTATAATTCCGGCATCATTCTTTAGTTTGGCTACTTCGACTCTTAATGGATGGAATAATAAATTCTTTAGATTCTTATTTAGGTCTTCGAACCAATAGTTTGCAGAATGAGAGACTCCGCCACCGATAACTAGAATTTCCATATCAAATGCCGCTTGTAAGGAAGTTATACTTAAAGCCAAATCATATGTAAATTCATTTACAATGGCTGCAGCTGTATCATTATGTTCCTTAGACTGCATGAGTTCTTCGGGAGTCATATCCATATTTGCTTCGCGTATCCGTCTTGCCAGTGAATGTCCTGACACATATTGTTCCTGACAGCCTTTTCTTCCACATTTACAGGAATGTCCTTCCGGATACAATGTCATATGCCCGAACTCACCGACTGCACCATTGGGACCGTACAATATCTTCCCATCTATAATTACTCCTCCACCAACACCGGTTCCAAGAGTTAACATCAAAGCATTATTATATCCTTTTGCCGCTCCAAAAATAACCTCTGCCAATGCAGCGACATTCGCATCGTTTTCAACGATTACCGAAATATGAAATCTACTCTCTAGTTTTTGCTTTACTTCTGTTCCACTCCACCCTGGAAGGTTTTCACTAGCAAATTTAACACTACCTTTTTTTCTATCCACAAACCCAGGAGTACCTATTCCTATTGCTTTAATATCCGGATGCAAGGACATTACTTCATCAATCGCCTTTTCAAGACATTCATAGATTGGTTCTTGTGTAGGATATAGATATACTCTTTCTATATTGCCTGGTTGTAATTCATCTAGTACGCCAATTTTAATATTTGTACCGCCTAGGTCAACTCCTAATACTTTCACTTTTTTCACCTCGAATTGGACCATTTATCTATCTGATAGTATATGCTTAATTCCTTCTATAACCTTTTTATCGAAACCTTCTTCATAAGACAGATGCTTCCTGACCCCACTGCCAAAGTGATATTCATCAGCTTGGACTGTATTATGTAGTTCTTTTATATTCTCCAGTTTCATACCATTACCTGGCATGATAACTGGACCATTTAATTCATGCTGCAATTGAACTAGATTGCGAAGGTTTATCGCACCTGCAAGACAGCTTTCTGCTCCACCGGAGGTCAATACTCTCTTAATGTTGTCACGGTAAGATACTAGTGTTCGATAAGCTTCCATTTGGTCTTCCACCTCGTCAAATGCTCGATGAAAGGTTACATTTAGAAGAGGAAATTCTTTAAATATATAATCTAAAAAATTGGTATCTATTTTTCTATTCTGATCTAGCGCACCAACCACAATTCGATAATATCCTAAATCATATAACAAGTTGATATCCTCCATCATAGCTTCCTTATCAAATGCGTCATAATTAAAACCATAATTATGAGGTCTGACCATAATCTGAACTGGTATCTGCAAATTCTCCATTGTTCTTTTGATTATACCTAAGGACGGAGTCAAACCACCTAACTGAATTGCAGATACTAGCTCGAGTCTAATAGCTCCTAGTTTTTCAGCTGCTATTGCGTCTTTTTCATTTTCCACAATACATTCAATCATTCCAAATCTCCTCTTTAGCTGTGACTAGTTCATAAAGGATTTTTGTCCCGAATCCTGACGCCCCTGCATCAGCATCAGGGAAAAATTTAGATGTATTGGCCATATCAATATGAATCCATTTTGTCTTTGCTTCTACAAAATGTTCAATAAATAATGCTGCAGTTATTGATCCAGCAAAACTAGAGTTGCTCATATTGGATATATCCGCTACTTGACTCTTTAAGTACCTTTTATAATCTTTTTCCAATGGCATTGGCCACACATAATCGCCACTTTTTTGGCCATATACATAAGCTTTATAAGAAATATTGATATCGTTGCTGAAAACAGCCGCCATTTTAAGCCCAAGTGCCTGCCCTACATTTCCAGTCAACGTAGCGATATCTATAATACGGTTAACACCAAGCTGTTGCACATAGACTAGCGCATCAGCTATGATTAATCTTCCTTCCGCATCTGTGTTACCAACTTCTACGGTTGTACCATTTTTATACCGAATAACATCGGAAGGAAGATAGGCATGTGAACCAGAAACATTTACTATCAATGGTAGGACTGCTATAACGTGACATGCTATATCCATATCAGCAAGTAACTTCATCGCTCCTGTAACAGCTGCTGCTCCACCAAGATCCATTTTCATCTCTGCGATAGCTGCTCCTGTCTTAACATTTACCCCACCAGCATCAAAGGTTACACCTTTTCCAACCAGTGCAATTGGTTCTTCATCATTTGTTTTAAGTGTGAGTACAGCTACACATGGTTCATACTTACTGCCTCTTCCTACTGTATTAACCGCATAAAATCCTTCTTTTTCTAAATCCTCACTTGGTATAATATTGACTTCCACATTTGTATTTTTAAATAGTCTATCTAAGTAGGTTGCATAAGAACCAGGGTATAAGACATTAGCAGGTTCGTTACAAATGTCGCGCGCGACATGAACAGCCTCTGCAATTGTTTTCGCGTGAGAGGAGGCCTCTTTGAATTTATCAGGTATTTTTATAGTGATAGATTCTTTATCTTTATCAGAGTGATATTTATCAAATCTGTAATTAGACTTATAGAAGCCTTCCAGAAAAGCCTTTATGTCTATTTGTTCACAGTCTTTTTCGTCTAATTCAATATTTGTAATTGCTTTGTTTTCAACGAATGTATAACATTGCTCCCCAAGACTTACCCAGTCTTGTCTCCGAATATCTTCATATTGTGCATAACAAAGATATACTTCATCTATAAACACATCATAACAATGAAACATTTCCCCAAACGTTAATGTGCATCTTCTATTAAGTTTTTCTGGTAGATTATTTTTTTCCTTAAAAAATCTTACTTTTGCGTCCATTGAATTCTCCTATTAATTATATAGATGACAAGCAACTATTTGATTATCATCTACATGGATATTTTTCGGAATATCTTTTTTACAGATATCCATTGCAAGCGGGCACCGCGTATGGAACTTACACCCCGAAGGCGGATTTGACGCACTTGGAACTTCCCCTTTAAGGATTACTTTTTCCCTTTCCTGTTGACCAGGTTGAGGGATGGAGGAAAGAAGTGATTGTGTATATGGGTGTTTCGGATCCTTGAACAATTGGTCCTTATCAGCGACTTCTACTAGATCTCCTAGGTACATGACACCAATTCGATTACTTATATGCTCTACAACACTTAAATCATGAGAAATAAATAAATAGGTCAGGTTAAATTCTTCCTGAAGATCTACGAGCAAGTTAAGAACTTGTGATTGAATTGAAACATCCAGCGCCGATACCGCTTCATCTGCTATAATAAGTTCCGGGTTCAATATTAAAGAGCGAGCGATGCTTATACGCTGACGTTGTCCACCGCTAAACTCATGAGGATACTTATTTAAATGATCTTTACTTATTCCACATACCTCTAGGAGTTTTTTAGCCTTATCTAATTTCTCACCCTTAGACATCTTAGGATAATGAACTACTAAAGGTTCCATAACGATATCCTTTATTTTCATTCTTGGACTAAGTGATGCAAATGGATCCTGGAAAATCATTTGCATTCGTTTTCGATAGATCTTCCATTGCGAATCGGATAATTCTACCAAGTTCTGACCATCAAAAATGATTTCACCCTTATTGGCTTGAATCAATCCATTGATTAATCTTCCAGTAGTGGACTTTCCACATCCGGATTCACCAACAAGACCAAAAGTCTCTCCTTTTCTAATAGTGAAATTTAAACCATCCACTGCCCGGACATACCCTTTTGGCTTAAACCATTTTTTCCCTATTGGGAATTCTTTAGTTAAACCTTTAACTTCTATTAGATTACCCTGGCTCATAACCTACCTCCTTTTCTTTTGCTTCCAGCCAACACCTTGATTTTCCATAGTTGGATTCAAAAAGTTCCGGCTCTTCTTGGATGCATATATCCATAGCAAAGTCACACCTTGGAGCAAACTTACACCCTTTTGGCATATTACGGGGACTTGGAACAGTGCCTGGAATGGAGAATAGTTTTTTCTTGTTTTCACCAATTTTCGGTATAGATTTTATTAACCCTTTCGTGTAGGGGTGAGAAGCCTCTTCAAAAAGTTTGTCTACCGAAAGCTCTTCCATAACTCTACCCGCGTACATGACAATAACGCGATCGCAGATCTCAGACACCACGCCAAGGTCATGTGTAATAAAAAGTACCCCCATATTCGATTGCTCCTGGATTTCTTTTAGTAGATTCAAAATCTGTGCTTGAATCGTGACATCCAGAGCAGTAGTTGGCTCGTCGGCAATTAATAAAGAAGGGTGACAGGAAATCTGCATCGCAATCATAACTCTTTGCAGCATTCCACCTGATAGTTCGTGTGGGTAACCTCTCATGATATCCTCGGCACGCGGAATCCCGACAGATTCTAGTATAGATATTGCATGTGCTTTTGCTTTCTTTTTTGAATATTTCAAATGAAGCATGATGATTTCCATCATTTGTTTTCCAATTTTAACGACTGGATTCAAGGAGGTCATCGGTTCTTGAAATATCATGGATAATTCCTTGCCTCGATATTTCCGCATTTCTGCTTCTTTGAGAGAAAGGAGATCAACACCTTTATAATTAACTTCACCAGCCAACACTTTACCTGGAGTATCATGTAATAGTTGCATAATTGATAAAGATGTCACACTCTTTCCACTTCCAGATTCCCCTACTAATCCGACGATTTCTCCTTTATTCACTTCCAAATTCATACCATGCAGTACCTTTTGGATATTCCCATCGTTACTAAAACCTGTTTCTAAGTTAGAAATCTTTAAAAGTTGTTCCATATTGATACCTTCTTTCTAATCTCTTGTTTTAGGATCCAAGACATCCCTTAATCCATCACCAAGAATGTTAAAGGCAAGGACTGTCAGGAAAATCATTAACCCCGGGAAGAAAACGATATGAAAAGAAGTGCCGATATAGTCCCTTCCCATACTAAGCATCGCTCCCCAATCCGGTGAAGACAGTTCTGCACCAAGTCCTAGGAAACTTAAGCTCGCAGCAGAGAGAATAGCTGTTCCGACATTCATTGTGAAATAAACAATAATGACAGGGATTGTTTCAGGAAATATGTGTTTAAAAACAATCCTACTTTTACTAGCACCCATTGATTTTGCTGATTCAATAAATAATAATTCTTTAACTTCAAGCGTAGAGCTTCTGACAATCCTTGCGAAAGAAGGAATACTGAAAAACGAGATTGCAATAATTACATTCTGAAGACCAGGTCCTAGGATTGCTACAATTCCTATAGCTAAAATTAAATCTGGAAAAGCAAACAAAATGTCACATAACCTCATAATTGCTTTATCTATCCATTTCCCGAAAAAACCACTGACAAGTCCAAGGATTGTACCAACAAGTGCCCCGATTAATACTGCTGACACACTTACTGACAATGCAATTTGTGTACCGGCAATCACTCTTGATAACAAATCTCTTCCATATTCATCTGTACCAAATAAATTGGGCCAAGACGGAGAAGACAAAATATTGTTATAATCTGGCTCAGTATGGTCAAATGGTGTTATATATGGACCAACTATAACAAGCACAAGCAAAAATAGAATAAAATAAAGAGAATAGAAAGCGGGTTTCTTCTTTCTCAATAGTTTCCAGAACTCCAAGAAGCGGTTTTCAGTTTTTACCATGTTTTTTTCTTCATTTAGCATCTTTTTTTCTCGATTAATTTCCATCTAGAACACCTCCTCCATGCATTAAATCAATCATATCGAATTTTCGGATTAAACAGGCTATACAATATGTCTACAAGTAGATTGACCAATATAAATTGTACAGAAAAGAATAGAATTAGCGCCTGTACTACCGGATAATCCCTATAGCTGATAGAATCTATTAATAGTTGTCCAAGACCCGGAAAACTGAACACAGTTTCCACTACTACAGATCCTCCAAGTAAAAATCCGAACTGCAGACCCGCTACTGTTATTACTGGAATAAGTGAATTTTTAAGAGCGTGACCATAGATAATACTCTTGTTACTTAAACCTTTAGAGCGTCCTGTTCTAATATAATCCTGCTTTAATGTATGAACGAGGGAAGAGCGTGTAAATCTTGTAATCATCGCCATAATACCAGCACCCAAAGCGAAGGATGGCAAAATGTAACTTTTCAGACCATCGTTTATTCCACCAGTAGGTAGCCAACCTAGCTGAACAGAGAAGATTTGAATACACACGAGCCCTAGCCAAAAATTTGGTAAAGATATTCCTGACACAGCAGTCATCATCCCTATACGGTCAGGAAGTCGATCTCTAAATACAGCTGAGATAATACCAAGCAATATACCAATAACCAAAGCCCAGACTATACTTAATATAGTTAGAATTAGTGTCGGTGCTACTCTATCTGATATCAAATCAATCACCGGAATTCCAGAACGATATGATTCACCTAGCTCCAACTTTAATAAGGATGATAAGTATGTAGTATATTGAACGAGAATTGGATCATTTAATCCTAATGAAATACGAGCATCTTCAATTTCTTCTAAACTCGCGTCCTGACCAGCCATCAACCTCGCTGGATCTCCAGGAATTAAGTGAATAAACATGAAAACAACAAAAGAAACAACTAATAGTAAAGGTATTAATGTTAGTAATCGCTTTATTGTGAACTGTAGCATAATTAGCACCTACCTATAAAAGGGTGAGGCTGTTTCCAGCCTCACGTAAGTTTAATTCAAATTTGCATTTCGAATACTTATCGATCCATCAGGTAAAACATATACTCCTTCAAGTGATGAGGAATGTCCTGATAAGATTGTGTCAGATCCAAGGAAGATCCATGGTGCTTCCTCGTAAACAGTTTCCTGAATTTGTGCATAAATTTCTTTCTGCTCTTCCATATTACCGGTCTGGCTTGCTTCATCAATCCAATCAGATACTTGCTGATTATCATAATATGCAGTGTTAGCACCACTTGGTGGGAAGTATTCATTATGGAACAATGAACGTGTTGCACCATCTGCATCCCCTGAAGAAGGAGACCAGCTTACGTACCACATCTGCAAGTCTGTCTCTTCTGGTGTTTCAGGTGTATAAATGGAATCAGATAATGTTGCTTCTTCCATAGAACGAACTTCTAATTCTATTCCTATCTGAGCTAATTGCTGCTGAACAAATTGCATTCCAGTGTTAGTCTCTGAAGATGTGTTTCCCCAGATTTCTGCAGTAAAACCGTCTTCGTAACCAGCTTCTGCCATTAATTCTTTTGCTTTTTCAACATTTGCT
Organism: Radiobacillus sp. PE A8.2; assembly: GCF_045635475.1. Taxonomy (NCBI): domain Bacteria; kingdom Bacillati; phylum Bacillota; class Bacilli; order Caryophanales; family Bacillaceae; genus Radiobacillus; species Radiobacillus sp. PE A8.2. The sequence continues at coordinate 79,682 of NZ_JBJGXI010000014.1, forward strand.
TCATAGAGTTCTTGTTTTGAGTATAGCTGTGTCTTAGATGACATTGTTGAATCTAGAGGTTCTCCATATCCATTTTTAACAACGGTAAGAAAAGCTTCCTTATCAACAGCATAGTTCATCGCTTGACGGACTTTCTCATTATTAAAAGGCTCTTTTTTCGTATTAATAGAAACATATCTTGCTATTGTTGAAGGAGTTTGCTCAATAACAATACCCTCTTCACTTTCTAAATCCTCTACGTTAGTGTGAGGAACTGGATAGATGAAGTCTGCTTCACCTGTCTGTAACATTGCTACACGCGAACCATTCTCTGGTACTGGGCGGAACGTCACTTTCTGTACATTCGTATCTAGTTCACCCCAGTAATCTTCATATTTAGTAACTACCATAGAATTACCTTGTTTCCATTCCTCAAATTTATATGCACCTGTTCCAACAGGATTCAATCCAAAGTCTTCTGAGTTACCATTGAACGCTTCAGGGCTTGCTATTAAAATCATTGCAAATTTATTTAGCATCGCACTAAACGGTTGTGATAACGTGAATTTAATTTCATAATCGCCTAAGATTTCAATATTCTCAAGGTATTGAATATTTCGATTAGCTCGAAGTTCCTCATCCATGATTCTATCGAAATTGGCTTTGACAGCTTCCGCATTAAACGGTTGTCCATCATGGAATGTTACGTTCTCTCGCAATTGAAATGTAAACTCTGTAGAGTCATCGTTTACCTGATAATCTTCTGCGAGCACAGGCTCAATTTCCATGTCTTTATTAAATCCTACTAAGCCTTCATACATCGACCGCGTACCAAATATCGATACCGTGTCGCCTACATCATGGGGATCTAATGAAATAAAGTCTTGTTCAATCGCCACAGTGATATCTGATTCATTTTCGGACTCTCCATCTGTATCTGCATCCGATTCAACATTACCATCTTCATTACTATTTTCGTTACCATTTTCTGTTTCATCATTTGAATTACATGCAGCTAATACCAAGATTAATGATAATAGTAGCGTCGTTAACAACCATAAGTTCTTTTTCACTATGAATAGCCTCCTATAGAATAATCTTCGTTTCCCCTACCACTTCTCCAGAATCACTAAGTATTTTGGAAAACCTTAATTTATAAAGGTCTTCAATTGTTCTCTTGTTTTTATAGTTGAGTTTTTCTAGAACTTTAGCTACAATTAATGGCCAAAGTAATTCAGTACCACTCATCACCTTCAGCGCAATACTTATCTTTTCATCTTTTAACGCCAAGCAATATACGCCTTGTGCACCCCCTTTCGCGATGATGTTTTTATCTTTTAACAATACAGTACATATAAATTCATGAGATGCTACTATCTCTGGGTTAGCCTGCATTGTGTAAGAAATTCTGTTTAGGACATTCCTTTTACGCTCGTCAGAGACCAATTCCGGATTAGCGAATTTTAGATAAGACAATGCCATGTTCCTTAGAGGAATTCCATATACAGGAACACCACAACCATCCTTACCCACCGCCATCTTTGCTTCCGGATATTCACTTAATAGCTCAATTTCTTGCTTGATCCATTGTTGGAGAGGATGATTGACATCTCCATAGTCTTCCATACTTAGACCCTTTTCTCTTGAATAAGCGAGAAAACCAAGATGTTTACCTGAACAATTATGCAAGAGCTTTCGTTTCTTTTTACCTTCGCATATATATTCAATTTTCGGTTGTTCGTTTAATGGATAACTTTCTCCACAGATGAGAGATTCCTCGTTCAATTTCAATTTCTCTATCAAGGAACTTAAGCTATGTTGGTGATAACTTTCCCCACGCTGTGATGCGCAGAATAAAGCCATTTCATCACTACTAAGACCATATTTTTCTTCAATTCCTGCATCAAAAGCTGGGATTGCCTGTATAGGCTTCATAGCAGATCGATAGAAAATACGGTTATTTTCTATCTCGCCTTTTGAATAAATAACTTCTTTATTCTGATCCAATACACATATAGCACCTTCGTGTCTATTTTCCAGATTTCCACCTCGGTACTCTTCCGCTATAATTGTAGTCATCTTTATTCACCTTCTATAAATGGATATTTTCTATAAAATGATTCTTCATTCGGATTGCTGCTCCTAAAATTACCCCTTCATCCTTTGTTTTGGTTATCTCCACATCAAATGAATTGTGTGCTGGACTCCAGATTGTATCTTCGTACTCTTTAAGTAATAAATTTTGAATATAAGGATGATTCTCTATCAGTGATCCTGATAAAATAACAAGATCTGGGTTGAAAGAACAGACAGTATTGTTGATCGCAATGGAAGCATATTTAATTGCTTTCAAAATAAGTTTTTTTGCCCAAATCTCACCATTTTCCGCATGCAGAATCAATTCTTCAAGACTATCAATACGCTTGATTTTTGCGGCTTCATTAAGTAAAAATGGTTCGGCAATATATGTTTGCAGGCATCCAAAATTACCACAAGGACAACACGCGCCATTTGGATCTACAATTGTATGCCCTATTTCACCTGCGAAGTTTGATTTTCCTCTGTTAATATCCCCATGACTTATTAACGCTGAACCTACCCCACTACCGAACCCCAAAATGATCAAATGTTCTACATCGTCATCACAGAATTTATATTCAGATAAAGCTTTTAGTTTCAGTTCATTATCAACCTTTACTGGCAGCCCTAGTCTTTCATGGAGAATATCTCCTAAGGGGGTATTTTCCCATTGCATTTGAACAGAAAAACTAACAATCCCTTTTTCAGGCTCTATAATTCCTGGGATACCTACACATAATCCAAAGATAAGATTATCAATCAAATCAAAATTATTTTTCAGTTCATAAATTTCATCGACAATTTGTTTGACCACCATATTTGGGTCTGTTTCTCGCATTTCGACCGTTTTCTTGAAAATAAGTTCTTCATCAAAGTTCATTAGCCCGACTCTTAAATAGGATTTATCCAACTCAACACCAATAAAGTAGATTCCTTTTTTATTTAGTCTGAAATAGTTCGCTTTTCTTCCAACATTTTGATGGTTTATTGCCACTTCTTCTATTAAATTTTTCTCACTCAGCAACGCTACAATACGGGAAGCGGAGGTAGGACTCATATCCGTTTGTTTGGAAATCTCAGCTCTGGATATCGGCCCGTAATCAGATATCATTTTTAGAACTAATATTAAATTTTCTTTTTTTAAAAAATCCTGATTTTTAATTTTCATATTATCCACCTTATTTACATCATAGAATTAATTGAGAGGTTTAAAGTTAATTAATAACTAATAAATGGTAAAAAAATTAAATTTTCCGCTTTATTTACTCCAGTGGTGTTATTAATTATGTTAATTCAATGTAATATATTTGTCAAACTGTTTTAACAATTTAAAATCTTCCTGTCATTACCTGTGGCCACAATCTGAAGTTTGTCATAATGTGTTGATTAGAGATATAGATTTTAGAAGGAATATTTTTGGTGTTCTTGTGTTAATTATGAGAAATTGTTCATTCTTTAACTTGTTTGGGTGGATAAGCGTTACTATGTTAAAGCTTCAATTTGGATATTGTTTTTTTAGTGGTTTTTGAATTTTTCTCTAGAAGGAATGGTATTTTAATAGGTTGCGGCAGGTCTAAATTATATTTTGGGGGGATTTTACACCTTTGGGAGAATGTTTTATCTTATTATGGATAAACTCAGATAATTTATTATTCTAAATGAAGAGCAGCGAAAAATCGTACAGCAATGGGCGAGTAAATACAATTGGAGTACGCGGGTACAGATGAAAATCCTCCGGCTTGCGCGAACGATCGCTGATTTAAGCGGCACTGCACATATAACGAGCGAATCAATCTGGGAAGCAGCTAGCATGCGTCGCAGTGGATCACGTATACCAAAGAAAGGTAAGGTACAATAAATTGGCAAGAAAGAAACGAATTTGGATACCGAACGCCTTCTATCATGTTGTCTGTCGAGGAAACCGGCAAGACGCTCTTTTTAAAGATAAAGGTGATTTTAAGATTTTTCTCCATATGCTCCATAAAGTAAACGAAAAGACCCCATTTGAACTAGCCTCCTACTGTCTAATGACGAATCATTTTCATCTGCAATTGCGCTCCAAAGACCAATCCATTTCTAAAGTAATGTCCCTCCTCAACAAACGGTATGCCGACTATTATAATACGAAAAATCGAATTACTGGGCACGTCTTTGAAAAGCGTTATTATGACAAAATCATCGACTCGAAGCAAGGTATGCTTGACGTAAGCCGCTATATACATCTAAATCCCGTCGAAGCAAAGATGACCAATAAGGCTGAAGATTATCGTTGGAGTAGCTATCGGTATTACCTTTATGCGTCAGGTTCACCGGTAGTAAATACGAGTTTTATAATGGATTACTATTCGGGGAGTATGTGGGAGAGGCGGAGGAAGTATAGGGCGTTTGTTGAGCGTGAAGGTTTAAGTGAGTGGACCTCGGACATGAGTGACTTCTTTTGAGGAAATTTGGGAAGTAACAGGGACTTTTTCCTGGTCACCACCTGAATTAGAAAGGATCTTAAGAATGAATATGTTATAATGTAAGATAGAAAAGAAAAGTAAATTAAGTGTTTGGGGAGGAACATAGTGCCCAATTCTCGTGATAAAATACTAAAAAAAATTAAACCACCTGACCCTAGTATTACTAAAGAACTTGATATAGTAATCGATTTACTTACTCCGTGCCTTGAACACAGCAAAACAGGCGAAATCTATGCTACTGAATTCCAGGAGGTAACACATAGTGACTTGAGAGAAATTAATCCAAGACATGGTTGGAACGATTTTAATTGGGAATTATATTTAGATGAACCTCATTGTAAAGTTGTGAAGTTAATGGTTAAAGGTGACCCACAGATTCAAGGATTAATTTCTTATGAGTTGAAAGAAGGTTGGGTTGAGGTCCATCTTGTTGAAAGTGCGCCATGGAATGTGAAAGGGAAACAATTCATTGGTGTTGGTCCACATCTTTTTGCAATTGCATGTAAAGCGAGTTTTGAATTAGGCTTTGATGGATATGTATCTTTTGTAGCAAAAACAGGTTTGTTGAATCACTATGTTGAAACTCTGCAGGCAACGGTTCTTAATGTTAAAACAAGACAACTTGTTATTGAAACAGAAGCAGCTAAGGTTTTGATATCCACCTACTTTTAGAAGGAGTGATTTTAGATGAAAGTAAAGACACTCAGTAAGGAAAAAATTCGCAGATTAGAAAATGCTGCACAGGGTGTTTATGCAGTTCCTAGTCAGAACAAAATGAGCGATGAGTTGACGAAGAAGAAAATAGAAGAATTGAAAAAGAAAAAGCGAGTGTTTTAGTTTGGGAGCCTGTCACTTCCCGAAGTTTGGCATAATGTGTCGAATGGGTTCAGTGATATTAACCCATAGTTGTGGGAACGATGAGGGATTTGTCTGCACAGAGGGATAATTAACATTTTCTTGTTGTTCACACGTATGGTGTACTTGTGAAAGGTTGATATATATTTGATGGTTTGATTGTCAGTATGCCATACAACAAATCATTGCACGATACTTGACTGATATTTCAACATCACCTCACTAATATCCGGCAACGTTACTGAGGTTGCTGGGGTGTTGCTGGTTACGGATTGGGCCCGTTTTTCAAACCAGCCTGGAACGACGTCTTTTTTACCAGTCCAAGCTGCCTTTTTCTGTTTCTTTTGCGATTTGTGTTGCGTTCGAAAGGCAATTCGCTCTTGTCTAGCTGCCTCCACAGTCGTAATTCCTTGTTCAAGCCACATTTCCAAGATATACTTCACATATCCCCAATGTTCCTTGCCTTGATCCAACGCCCTTTTCATCGCTTCAATGACCATATCATCACCAAGCTTCGCTATCCAATTCGATAACTCATTTTGGATGGAACGAAGGGTCAGGTTTCTCGTTCCACAAGTTGTTTAACTTGTTAAAAGGAATAACAGTCTTTTGAGAAAAGAAGTCGTGTTGCTATGTCAAATAGGTATCACCAGAGTGAAGATGGATTGGGACAAGAAACCTGACCCCGCGTTCCCCCCTTTATCAAAAACCCAGGATACACGTACCTTGGAAAAGTAAAGGATGTGTTAAAATGAGTAAATATAAACAAGATATTATCAACTATGGTAATGACGTTATTGATTTGAAATGTAGTCCCTTTGAAAGCTTACGCATGTTACACGATCGGTCAGATTTATACAAGATCCAAGGTGAATTGTATTATGAGGAAAAAGTTTTGCTTGCGCGCTATGACTTAAAACTAATAGAAAATGCGCAGAAGATGGTTGAACAAATTAGCAAAGTATATGATTTTGACCAATCAAATGATATTCCGTCTGAACAGTGGTGGTGGCACTTAGATAAGATCGCAAATGGGATGATGAGTTTTGGTGTGTCATCTGAAATTGGAAATGTTATGTGACGGTCCTTGTATTGTAAGAAGCTATTGCAATTCGGCAATCTTGTATATATACAAGTCTGTATAAAAGTTTGCACAAAAACCACAGTTATTTAAGGCGTATCTTTTTATCCTTAGTGGCATCTGCCGATTGGTTATGATGGAATGAATTGTTAATATTTTCACTTTTAATATAAATGTTTGGCGTTACATTGTCTTTGTACAAAGGTTTCTTTGGCTTCTGGTTAGACTTCTTGATAATTTTTATGAGACATTGCGATGATTGGATTGCCTGATAAGAAGAGACCCCGTTTCCTGGATTTGTTGCCTGTTATAAGACAACATTATCCTACAGAAGTACAAGAGTCGATTTATCTAATTAATAGAGTGAATGAAGATTTGCTTGAAGCAATATTGGAGCCCATACCAGAAGAAGTAATGAGTGTAACTTATAAAAAGTGGGTGAAAATCTTTTTAATTAATCGTAAAGATTGGTTATTGCGCTGGTATAAAGGAGGTGTTTAAATGGAAAGGAAACCTTATGTCTTATGGCTAATTTGGCAAAACCAGGAGACGAGGCAACGCTATCATGTAGGTAATTTATTCCATGAAGATGGTCAATACACTTTTTCGTATGAGTTGAGTGGAAAGCGTAGAACTTTAACCGAAGCGATGGAAAATGGTTATAAGCCACACTTGTCGTTTCGGGATGTAGAAAAGACATATGTTTCTGACCGTTTGTTTGGACCATTTGCACGCCGATTACCAGATAAAAGAAGACCTGATTTTAATGAAATCTTAAAGGATTACGGACTACCTTTAGATTATACAGAAATGGATTTATTGCGTGCGACTGGTGGACGATTAGATACTGATCCATACGAATTTGTAGCTCCAATTTGTGTTCTTGATGACAATTTCTACTTTGATTTTTATATTGCAGGTTGGCGGTATTATGATGGATATAAAATTGAAAACCAGATACAAGCTGGTTCTCATGTGAATTTTCAGCTAGAGCCTTCGAATGATAAGGATAACAAAGCGGTAATTGTATTATCTGATAGCCAAGGGCATAAATTTGGGTATATTCCAGCCTTCTATAGTGGGTTTATGTTTGACGTTATGGATAATAATCTAGAATATGAAGCCAAAATTGAGAAGGTTAATCCGTATGCAAAGCCACAATTAAAAGTCAATATTTCCATTGTGGGCAGGCTAATGAAGGAATATTCAACTCCAAACAGTGAAGATGTTGAACCAGTACAGTATGTTTAATAAGTTTATAAGCTCATCAACTTACTGGTTGATGGGCTATTTTTATGCTTGTGTATGGGTGCCTGTCACTTCCCGGATTTTGGCACAATGTGTCGATGTGTCGACTGGAGATTGTAGAATTTAGAAGGAACACTTTGGGTGTTCTTTTGTTCCATATGAATTATCATTCATTCATTGATTTTTTTGATGGCTAAGTGGTTAATATGTCTAAAGGGTCAACTTAGATTATGTTTATTTGATGGTTTTTGGATTTTTCTCTATGGGTAATAATATTTTAATAGGTGGTAGCAGGTCTAAATTGTTATTATGATATTTTTACACCTTTGGGAAAATGGTTTATCTTATGGATAATGATAATCGTTTGTGCGAGAGGTGTGTAATGATGGCAACGGTGATATCGAGTATAGGATTAAAAGGAATCGAAGGATATCGAGTTCAAGTAGAAGTGCAGCTGCTCCCTGGGGTGGAAGGGGTTAGTATCGTTGGTATCCGGATGCTTCGGTGAAGGAATCTAGACCCGAGTGATGGCTGCTTTATATGCGAATGACTGTACTGTTCCAGACAAAAAGATTGTGATTAATTTGTCACCGGCGGAGAAGCGGAAAAACAGCCCGATTTTTGATTTGGCGATGGCAATCATCGGTTTTATGAAAGAAGCGGATGAAATGAATAATAACCCACCTACTGTCTCATGAAGGTAACATATCTAATATGAAATTTTATGTGAGTGATCCTCTTATTTTTTACTACGAAGACAAGAATCCTATTCAGAAGTTAGAATTACCACTTAAATAACTGTAAAATGATTGATTTCACCCAGTTGTAGTGTAAAATACTTACTAAAGGAAATAATGATTAAAAGTAGTCTCTAGGAATAATCAAATCCTTAAAAGGGTGTGGTCTATGATGCGTATTTCAATGAGGAACATAGGGATGCTGCAAGAAGCAGATATTGATGTAAGTGGGCTTGTTGTAATTGCTGGTGAAAATGACACAGGTAAAAGTACAATAGGTAAATTAATTTACTCCATTGTTAGAGCTTTCTCAAAATATGAGGATGAGTTTGAAGAAGATCGCCTTAAGTCTTTACTAAATTTAGCAGAAGAGATATATTTTAAAATAAGAAGTGAGGTCGATTTTAAAGAGAATCCAACATTACGTTCGTCCTTTGGTATTGAGTTTTTTGATGAAATAACGAATGCCGAAAAACTTGAAAATATGATTATCATTATAGAAGATAAAAGACAATTACTTAATAGTGTTGAATTAGATGAAGAAATAAAAACATGGATAGACAAAAAGTTTATTGAAATGATAGAGATTGTTCACCTTAATCTGGAAGATAACTTGGTTAAACAACAAGCCCTAAATAAAGTTTTATCATCTGAATTTGATGGTCAAATTAAAAATAAATTCTTAGATGGAGAAGCAAAAGTTACGGGGTACGAAGGCTCTAACCAGTTATTTTCTTTTAAGCTTAATGATGAAGAAACAATCAATTTCCAATATAATGACCAACTTTATTTTACAGAAGTTATCTATTTAGAATCCCCTTATGTTCTGCAATTTAAAAATCAAAGTAGTGCGTATAGAACAAGTAGCAGGGGACTGTTTCTTCCACCAGTTAGGCAAAAAGTACAATCTGTTTTCCCCCTTCATATCTACGATTTGTTTTCCATTATGAATCAAAGGCCAATTGTTGATTATTCACTCACTGATGTAGTGAATCAAAAAGTTGATGTTAGAAAGAAAATTAATCAATTGATTTCAGAGATAATTGGTGGAAACTTTTCTTTTAATCAAGAGAAAAAAGAATTCTTATATAAGAGAAACGTTTCAAGTCAATCCGTAGATGTTAAATTGAATAATATCGCAACAGGGATCAAATCCTTTGGTATATTGCAATTATTAACACAAGTTATACCTACACCTAGTAGAAGTATATTAACCATTGATGAGCCTGAAGTCCATTTACACCCTAATTGGCAAATAAAGTATGCTCAGTTATTAGTTTTATTGGTAAAGGAACTAGATATAACAATTATTGTTAATTCTCACAGTCCATACTTTATTGAAGCAATGAAGGTGTATAGTGATAAATATAATCTAGATAAAAAAACTAAGTTTTATTTAACTGAAAAAAATGAGTCAAATTATTCTTCAACCGTTAAAAATGTGACGAATGAACTAGAAGTAATCTTTGAAAAACTTACCGAACCATTTATGGATTTAGAGAGCTTAATATTAGGTGATGAAGATGACGACGACAATTAACGATCTTAAAATCATATTTGAAAATGCCCTTGCTACTTACAAGAATACTATTACAGAGTTAAGTAAAGATACGGATAACAATGAATCATTATGTATTTCGAACAAACAATATATTGATTATGATAAATTAGTAGAAACTTTTTATCATTCAGATGAAACACTTAGTTCACCCGATTTAATTTATGTCAGTGATGAGAAGATAGTGTATGTAGAATTCAAGAATGGAAGTTTAAAGAAGTCAATGGAAAAAAAGACTTTAAAACTTAAAGGAATAGAAGGAGGTTTTATTGCTTTATTTAATATCTTTAAAAGCTATAAAAATGACGTAACATTTGATGAAATACAGTTACTTAAAAAGGAATATTATGTAGTCTATAATAGTGAGAAGAATCCTCACTCAAGTTCAAGAGTCGCTGGAATAGTGTCTCATCTACAAATGCAACCAATTCGATTTGGACTTAAATGGTATCAAGGAAATTTCTTTTCAAAAGTAGAAACTATGTCGAGCCATAGATTTCTTGAAAGAATTGATGATTTGTTGAAGTAGTTCAATGGTGCCTGTGGTCACTTCCCGTGGAACAGCGGGTCAGGTTTACTGTTCCGGTCTATGAAAATAAAACCTAAGTGGGACGATAAACCTGACTTCATGTTCCACCGTATTAAAGGGTTTGACCATGATCATTTTAGGGTTCCAGACCATAATGAATAGGTGATAGGGCCACAGTCTCCTCCTGAGATGTAATATTAGGAGAACGGTAGCTGTTCCTCATGTGTAATGTTAGTGTATCGTAAAAAAATTACGTTAATTATATATCGATGAGTATCTTTTTTACTTTTTGATGTATAATATAAAGAAAGGAGTGTGTTAACATGCTAACAAAATTGACAATGGAGAACTTTCTTTCCTTCAATGATAAAGTTGAGATAGATTTAATGTCTAGCGGTTATAAAATTCTTATGGAATCAAATGTTTGGCAGGATACCTTAAAGGGGTCTTTTTTTATAGGTGCAAACGCTTCTGGAAAAACAAACATTTTGAAAGGAATTAAAATGTTATTAGATCTTCTTTTTGCAGAAAGGGTCGTTCACATTATCACGAATAGGTGTATCTTTTCTGACAAGAATCGAATTGAATTGAAATATCAGTTTAAAGTAGATGACCATATAATTGAATATGAAATTAAATATGATATAGAAAAAGAATGTTTGATTGAAAAGTTACATGTAGATGGAGAAAGTTATCTTAACAGAATAGGCAGTCATGCCGAGTCTAAAATAACAGAAAACAAATCCTATACAGATATTGATCAAGACACACTATTGTTAAGGGAAATCTTCTTTAATACGAAATTTAGAAACCATGAGATACTTAAAAAATGGTTTGATTTCCTGATGCATTCAGTCTATATCGATGGATATCGCGAGTATATATTTTCTCCCAAAAATGTAAGTCTGGATCTAGAAGAGTACCTAGAGGAAAATGGGGCAGAAACGATTAATACCTTTTTCGAGAATTTTAACTTTAATCAACGAATTGAATACGCAGAAACAAGCAAAGGAAGTATTACTAGTATAAAGTCGATTGATAAAAAGAATATCTTTTTTAAGAGAGAAGGTATCGGGGAGCCTATTCCCTTTCCTATGGAGTCCTTAGGAAATCAGAAATTGTTACTGTTGCTTCCTACCTTTTTTCACGTGATTCAAAACGGTGGGATGTTAATTGTTGATGAATTCAGTAGTGGTCTTCATAACTTCTTGGAAGAATTATTGATTAAATACTTTAATAAAATGTCAAAAGAAGCCCAGTTATTTCTAGTATCGCATTCAACTAACCTTCTTTCTAATTCCATTTTAAGGCCAGATCAAATATATGCAGTACACTTCTCTGGTAAAGAGGGGAGTAAAGTGAAAAGATTCTCATCGGAACAACCAAGAGCTGCTCAGAATCTTGAGAAGATGTATACTAGTGGAGTGTTTGGGGGGGTGCCACATTATCGAGATGAGAATCAGATTAAATAAAGACAAAAATATAGGGAAGGTATTATTTGTTGTAGAGGAAATAAAACAGAATTCTATTTGCTTCATCTCCTATTCACAAAACTATTCGATTTTCAGTATGAAAAATATGACAGAATGGACAGATATAGAAAGTATAATGAAAAAGAAAATATTGAATCTTCCGTGTTTGTTATGAATACAGAAGAATCTGCTTTATCGTTTGTTGATGAGGGTAATGAATATCTTAACAACTTATTTGAGAAGTTAATTAATGAATATGATTTCCCAGTAGACAGGGCAGCGATTTTCTATTTGTTTGATAGAGATGCGAAATCAAATACAAACCATGCTTTTATTAAAGAACTAATTGATTCTCTAAGCCACTCCAGGGAGAGTAATGGCTATTCTAGGCAGGGTCTGATTCTTTTAAGCTATCCCTCCATCGAAAGTTTTGTTACTTCCAATTTCATATCTGATACACACATGTTAGCGTTTGAGACGGGAAAGGACCTAAAGAGGTATTTGAATGAGAAAAAAATTATCCAGAATAACATAGATGTAGAATCCCTCGTACACGCTGTTTTTGAAATGGAGAAAGCTTTTATCCATCTTGGTATTACGAATTATGATTTGGATAATTTTAAGGCTACCAATCAAACTATATTTACAAAACAAGAACAATATGCTACTGCTAATAATGCATATAGACTATTAAGCTTATTATCTATTGTTCTTTTAGACTTAGGTTTGGTTGAGGTGGAACACTAGGTCTGTTCAATACTTTAACAATTATATGTAATAGGACAATCTATTCTCTTCATACCCTGTTAGTATCTAAGGGGTGATTATTACATGGATATAGGAACAAGAATACTAGTTAGACCTAACGATATTCAAGTTGATTATTGGGATGATGTAACTAGCGTCACTGCTGAAAAGAGACTGTCCGCACTGCGACGTCTTGGGTATACCCGTCCATGGTTGGTTGTTGAAATGGATGGTAATAGATCATATAGATTAATCGAATTTTTTAAGGAATATGCTGCATTAAGAGTTTTACAACCAAATATTGCTGTTTACTGTTATGGTGTACCTAGTTCTGAAGACCCTCAATATTACATTAATCTGTTACGAAAGACATCTAGTTTAGAAGGTGTTAGTTCTAGTTTTAAACGGTATTATGTATTAAAGTTGATGAATAATTATAACCTTTCGTTCGATCAAATACGAGATGAAGTTGGAAATCATTTAAGAGGAATTGATTTATTAATAGATCGTAGGATATCTGCCCCCATAGCTGAATTAGCATTTGAGAATAATGCTAAAACGAACGTTAAAAATTTATGTACTTCCCAAACTATATTTGATGAATTGAAAACGCATCTATATGAAAGGGCAGTAAAGCCAGCTTGGGATCCAGAGAGATTAACTAAAAAACAACTGGATAACTTTACAATGGTATGTGATAATTTTGCGTTCTTAAGAACAAGTGGTCACCTGCTAGATACTTTCTTTGTTCATGCTCTCATGGAACGCATCTTAAATATTGATAATATATTCATAGGAGCAATGCGAGAAAATATAATGGAACTAATAGTTGGCAATGGTTTTTTTGATGAAAGAGAAGGTGATTATCCACATAGTTCTATGCAGTGAAACATCTAGTTGTGCATATAATATCGATACGTGCTGTAATGTTATTAGAAGTGAGTTGAAATTTGCCGTGGAAACCTCGATGTACTCGGAGCTCAATCCCGCTTTTTGTGTCTCAGTCAACTTTTCTATTAAACCGCCACATATATTTGCTATTACACACACCTATATAGTTGAAACGTTTAAGGCAGACTTTCTATTCTGATACTTACTCGCAATAGCAACAATATCTGTTAACAAATCCTTAGGAACATTAGACTTCTGCTCGCTTTTCTGTTTCTCTTCATGATACCGCTCTTTAAACCAATCAGGTACAATATCTTTTCTTGTCGAGTGATTTTTCCGATATTGACGTTTCTTCTGCTGCTGCGCAATGGGTTCGGCCTCTTTTCGCACTTCTTCAACACTAGTAACCTCTTGCTTCTTCCAGTTTATTAGGATTTTTTTCACATAACTCCAGGATAATTTATGATAGTCCACTGCACGTTTCATTGCTTCCATCACTAAATCATCACCGGCTTCGGATAACCATTTTTCTAGCTCACTTCGCATGTATGGGTGGATTTCTCCAAAATGTTGTTTATAAAACGTGACTGCTTCTGTTGTAGGTGTGTTTGGCATTGGTGGTTTAGGTGCTTTTTTAAGTAAAGTAAAGTATGGGTGCCTGTCACTTCCCGAAGTTTGACATAATGTGTCGAATAAAGTAAAGTATGGGTGCCTGTCACTTCCCGAAGTTTGACATAATGTGTCGAATGGGTTCGAGATAGCGGTGTTAGGTACTGGTTTGTTGTCTGCACAGAGGGATACTTAATATCTTCTTGTTGTTCACACGAAAGGTACTTGTGAAAGGATTATCTTTGATGATTTGTTTATTCAGCGTGGCATACAACAAGTCATTGCACCAGACGTGACTGATATTTCAACATCACCTCACTTATATCTGGCAATGCTGCTGAGGTTGTTGGGGTATTGTTGGTTACGGATTGACCCCGTTTTTCAAACCAGCCTGGAACGACATCTTTTTTACCAGTCCAAGCCGCCTTCTTCTGTTTCTTTTGCGACTTAGACTGCGTTCGAAAGGCAATTCGCTCTTGTCTAGCTGCCTCCACAGTCGTAATTCCTTGTTCAAGCCACATTTCCAAGATGTGCTTCACATATCCCCAATGCTCTTTGCCTTGATCCAGCGCCCTTTTCATCGCTTCAATGACCAGTTCATCACCAAGCTTCGCGACCCAATTCGATAACTCATTTTGCATGTAAGCACGGATTTCACCATAATTGTCACGATAAAACGCGTGGGCGTCTGTTGTTGTTATCTTTTTTTCTTTTTCTATCTCTTTTTCTTTAATTAATGGGTCCGGTTTGTGGTCTACTTTGTGGTCCAGATTGTCGTCCGTATTGAGGTTCGGATTATCATTCGCACTGTGGTCCATCATCGCATACAGGCTGATCATTTGATAGATGGGTGCTTGTCTGCCGCGTTGGGATTCAAAGGTAATGTACCCTTTTTCTACTAGCTCCGTTCGTGCGCGCTTGAACGTGCTTTCCGTCAGATTAGCTTTATAGCAAAGCACGGATTGCGCGACAGTGAATGTTTCTTGCCAGCACGTTTTATTATTCATATGCATGAGCGCGTGCCATAAATTGCTAGCAGGTAGCGAAAGTGGATTGATTTCAATTTGGTGGTAAAAGGCGTTGATTTCTTTAATATAGTTCATTTGGGAACTTCCTTTCTAATATCGGGGATTTTTTTTCGTAGGTTACACACCGTTCTTAACAGCAGAAGAGAAATGATAGATACACGTCGCAGTGCGGTGCATTTGTTTTTCCAGTAGATAATAGGATTCCTTCATATCAAGAAGTTGATCAGTTTGGAAAACAATCGATGCTTGGTAATTGGAGTTGGGCAACGGGCGAATCACGCGGATGCGGCTAACGTGGGAGTAGAAGATCCAAGTGCAGTCAAACTGATTTGGCGACTGTGTCGGAAACGCATAAATGCCAGAACTAACACTAATCGGAATCGGAACTTTCTTTTTCGAACCGAGCAAATGCATAACCGCAGCTCGCCGTCCATCATAGCTAGCACCATACTGCAAGCACGCTTGCTTGATTAGCTGCAGAGGTGTTTTTCTGATAAACAGGGTTCGATCTCTTTCGTAAATGATCGTGTCGTAGTTGATGTTGCGGACTGGTAGTATGGCCATGGTGGATGAGTTGATCATGTAGTTGGGGCGGATTTCGGGCATGTGGTGGGACAACTCCTTTGTTTGGGGATGGTGTGTGAGAAGTACTTGGTGTAGGTGATAGAGAATGAGTATGAGAATCTCTTGGGGCAAATGACAAGGGGTATGATATCTATGCAGATTTGTCTGGCGTTTTCTTATCAATCTAGCTGTTCATCATTATCAGTGTGAGCCTCATTGATTGACGCATGGAAATCTTGGACATCAATTTTTAATGCAAGGATCAAACTATTAATAGTAGAATGATACGTATCCGTTTCAGAACGCTCAATTCTAGATAACTAATACCAGCTTGGAATGCAGCTTCTTCCATCGTCATGCCACATTGCTTCCGAGCTTTCCGGATGTATTTACCAACTCTACGCACAAACACGTGATTATCCAAAGCAATCTCCCTCTCACCAACAATTATCTAACTAGCGAGAAAGATGCACCATGTCACATCTGACACATTTGAGGGATTTCTATTAAAAGTATGAATGGTAGTGTTGGGTTTTGCCACAGGCTATTGGTGGTGTTGTGGCTAAGGATTGCTAGAAAAGAGAATATGCAACATATAGTTCATAAATCAAAGTATATCTTTAAACGGATAGTTTAGTGTTTACTTCATAAACATACAATTCATTCTTAAATTAATTCTTGGTATTAGCAGTTAGTACCGCGCTGTCGTTAAGACGCTCGTCATCATATTTATGAGGGAGAAATGTAGCGTTTCCTGAAACATTGTTAACTCTTTATGTACATTATGGATTATTTTTACAAGAAAATTTTCACGCCGAAAGGTGTGTCATTCAATTCTTCAAGATATGAAGTGGGAAGCCTTTGCCACTGATTATAACTGCGTGATTTCCCCCTGTGTTAGCATGGTTGTCATAAGGTTCTAT